>JBMFPJ010000047.1:0-9274 GCA_049969175.1 Anaerolineae bacterium
GGAAATGCGCAGTACGTTGACGCCTATGCCGATGACGACACAATCGGCTTGCTCGCCCGTCCAGATGGTTTCGACGAGGATACCGGCCACTTTGCGATCCTGCAGGAGTATGTCGTTGGGCCATTTGATGCGCGGGTGCAGCCCGCTTTGTTCCAGGGAAAACGCCAGGGAAACGGCGGCCAGGCCCACTATCCGGGAAAGATGTGTTTGTTCGGCAGGGGAGGGGCGCAGAATCAGGCTGAAGGCGAGGGCCGCGCCAGCGGGAGTGTACCATTTCCGTCCAGCGCGGCCGCGCCCTGCCGTTTGTTCGTCTGCGATGACCAGTGAAAGATCTGTGGCGCCTTCGGTAGCCCAGGCCAGGGCTTCATCGTTGGTCGAGCGGATGCTCGCATAGTAGCGCAGCTCACCCAGGGGCAGGTCTTGCAGGGCGGCGCGCAGACTTTTTTCGTTCATTGAATCAGGTACAGTGGGTTGACGTTGGCGCCACCCTGACGGATTTCAAAGTGCAGGTGTGCACCAAAGGAGTTCCCGGTATTGCCCACTGCGCCGATCCATTGGCCGGCGGCAACTGCTTGGCAGACGCTTACGCCGATGACGCTCAGGTGGGCGTAGATGGTGGTATAGCCGTTGCCGTGATCAATCTGAATGACGTTGCCGTAGCCGTAATTCCAGCCACCCTGGGCCATGGTAACTACGCCAGCCGCAGCGGCGACGACGGGGTCACCCTCGTTGCCGGTGATGTCAATGCCCAGGTGGCCAGGGCCGTAGCCATTGCCGGAGATGGTGTGTGGTCCCAACGTTGGCCAGATGAAGCCAGAGCCAACCGGCCCACCACCGCAGGAACTCCCCCCAACTTCCGAAGTGCCGGTTCCCCCCGCGGGGTTGCGGGGGATGGTAGGGATGAATTTGCTCCAATCCACCAGTTCGCGCTGACCGCCGGGGATCAGGATCAACGTACCGGGCTTGATTTGCGGGTCGGTCAAATCCAGGTTGTTGCCCGGGAAGTTGAGAATGGCTTCGACAAGCAGGTCTACATCGGTTTGATCGACTTTTTTATCGCCATTGACATCGGCTTTGAATTTGTTGGCTACGTCTTGCAGCGTATCGCCTTCCTGCCATTTGTAATATACCCCATCCACTGGGGGGATGAGCAATTCCATGCCGGGGCGCAGGTTGTGTGGGTTGTCGTCCAGAACGTCTTTGTTGGAATAGAGGATAGTTTCGGGCTTGAGGTTGAATTTTTTGGCGATGGCAAACATAGCATCGCCGGCAGCCACCCGATAGGTGACCGCTGCGTAGCGGGGGCGTTCGGGGATGTTGGTCTTCAGCTGGAGATGCCGCTCGATGGCGTTCGCTTCGCTCGCCGCGACGCCCACGCCGGGCAGCGCCACTTTGGGCGGATTCTGTCCCGGGGTGATGGTTGGTTGGGGTTTCAGCGCCTGGGCTCCCGCGGTGGTTTGAGCCCACCACAGCGCACCGCTCAACAGGCCGATGACGATGAACGCGGTGATGCCCCAGCTGATGATTTGAAAGCGATTGGTTTTGAGAATTTCAAGGAATTTGTTCATACGTCCTGAGTGAGATTTTCAAGGAATTCCTGGTTGTTGCGCGATTTTTGCAAGCGCTGGATGATGGCTTCGGTCGCCACGGCTGGATCCATGCCGGCTCCTTGGGGTGGGGACGAGATCATCTGAATGTACATTCGGCGCATCAGCCAGACGCGCTGGAGAATATCAGGGCCAAGAAGCAAGTCTTCGCGGCGGGTGGAGGAGCGTTCGATGTCCACTGCCGGGAAGATGCGGCGTTCCTGCAGGCGGCGCGACAGGTGCAATTCCATGTTGCCAGTGCCTTTGAATTCTTCGTATACCACGTCATCCAGGCGGGAGCCGGTATCTACCAGACAGGTAGCAATGATGGTGAGCGAACCGCCCTCTTCCAGGTTACGTGCCGCCCCGAAGAATCGCTTGGGCGGATACAGCGCCGAAGGATCCATGCCGCCGGAGAGGGTGCGCCCCGAAGGGTTGACTACCAGGTTATAGGCACGCGCCAGACGTGTGATGGAATCCATTAAGATGACCACGTGGCGGCCAATTTCCACCAGGCGTTTGGCGCGATCCAGGGCGATCTCGGCAGTGCGCACGTGGGAGGTGACCGGCTCATCGAATGTAGAGGCGATGACTTCTGCATCCACAGAACGATCCATGTCGGTTACTTCTTCGGGGCGTTCACCGATGAGCACGACCATTAAGTGCACGTCGGGGTATTTGGTGGAAATGGAATTGGCGATTTGCTTAAGGATGGTGGTTTTCCCCGCTTTGGGAGGCGAAACGATCAGGCCGCGCTGGCCGCGGCCGATGGGGGCAATCAGGTTGATCAGCCGGGGGGCCAGCGTGTCGCGGTCGGTCTCCAGGTCGAAGCGCTTGTCGGGAAAAATAGGGGTGAGATTTTCAAAGAGTGGGCGGTGGGTAGCTTCTTCGGGAGGCAGGCCGTTGATCGATTCGACCTTTAACAACCCATAATGCCGTTCGCTTTCGCGCGGCGGTCGCACTTGCCCGATGACCAGGTCACCAGAACGCAGTTCGTAGCGACGCAATTGGGCCTGGGAGACGTACACATCCTGATCGCTGATGCGATAGTTGCTGGACCGCAGGAAACCGATTCCTTCACTCATGATCTCCAGGATACCGCCGCGTAGCTCGATCCCTTCCCTTTGTGCCTCGGCCTCGCGGATGTTGAGAATGAGCGTCTCCTTTTTCATGCGGTTGGCATTCGGGATATTCAATTCCCTGGCCATGGCACGCAGTTTTGCCAGAGGTTCGTTCTCTAATTCAAGAATTTTCATAGGGGTTCTCTTTGCTATTTTGGATAGATTTGGGATGTTGGGAATGAAACATGCCAGCGCTCCCCTCGGGCTGGTAAATTTCTTTTGATGACTTCGAGCAATTGGGTATTCGTTCAATTTGGGCAGAATGGGCGACCCGCGCTGGCTGAATGGCCGGGGCAGATCGCAATGGACTTATTGTAAAATCACGGGGAAGTTGAACCCATTATAGCACGTCCGAAAAGGCTGTGCAAGCAGAAATTCCTGAAATTCGGATAGGAGGAATGCCTGATATCCTTTCGTGGGTCAAAGCATGATGCAATGTGGAAGCCCGCCCGCCGGTGGCCACCCGCCGATCAATTGGCGGGCTAGTGTTCCGAAGGCGGCTAGAAACCGCCTGACCCCGCTGAAGCGGGGTTTGCAGGCGTAGCACGGCGGGGATCCTCGTGCTTAAATACAATATCTCTGTGCTCTCTATTCAGATCCTGTAACTGTTCAGCCAAAAAACGATTGCAAATGTCATTGCGAGTGGCGCCTCGCGCCACGAGGCAATAACATGTCTGAATAGATACCAGATACTTTTTGTTATAATTATTTAGCCTGGGTGAGATGAAACATGTTCGTCTCTCTGCTGCTAATTGGTTCTCTTGCCAAGAGGATAGGATATACCTTCTGGCAAAGCCAGGAGGAAAAATGAGAACACCGGTAAAACTATGCACATTAACAGCCGAAGAAGTCACTGCGATCAAGCGCTTAGCCTCTTCTCGTAAGGCGCTTGGTACAAAGGGCGCACATCCTTAGCGGGTCTCAAGGCGAGGTACTCCAACACAGTCACGGGGCCCTTCTGGGTGCATCGCTTCAACGAACAGGGGTTGGCAGAGTTGATTGGAGTAGAAGCGTCAACAGAGTTGGTTCCATGAAGCCGAGAAACACGACCCGGAGTTCGTGAAAAAAAGGGGCCATTGTAGCGGCGCACACTCTCCGCGCACCCTGAACGCGGGTGATCTGCGTAGATGGGATGGGTCCCCTGGCAGTCAAGACCTATCCAGGTGAAGAATGGGTCGCCGGGCCCAATCGAGCCACATTTGAACCAGATTATGGATGCAGAGGGAAACTCTGGGTACACGGAGCTTTCGAACCGGCCAGCCGACAGGCGACAATTTTGATGAGTCCGAGGCGTGATAGTGCCAGCCATCTTCAACTCCTGGAGAAAGTCTTGGTCGAGTTCCCGGCCGAGCGCTGAGTCATCATCGAGGACAATCTCAGCATTCATGTCAGCCGGCAAGTCAAACTCGCCCTGACGGCCTGACCAGAACTCCAGGTGTTGTTCATCCCGAAATATGCTTGCTGGCTGAATTTGATCGAACCCTGGTGGAAGCAGCTGCAATCGCTGGCGCTCAAGGGAAGACGCTTCGAAAACCTGGACGAATTGATCGCTGCACTCAACCAGGCTTTGGATTACTGGAATGTCCATCGCCATCCTTATGTCTGGAAGAAGAACCCCCAGGGACAAGTGACTTTGCTCGACGGGTATAGCGTTTGTAAAGGTTCTCATATCTCAACCACTTAGCGAGAAGACCACTAATTTACCCAAATCAGTGAGGAGAATGTCATGAAAAAATTTTGGTCCCTGTTTTTTGTGTTGGCGCTGGCAGCGTTGGCCCTGGCTGCCTGCGGTGGCGGAAAAGGTCCTTCCACCACCATTGACCTGACCATGACGGATTTTCATTATGAGCCGTCTGAATTCGTGGTTCCCGCCGGTAAGGAAATCACCCTCCATGCTACCAATAAGGGCGCCGTGGCGCATGATTTTATCGTTATGAAATATGGCACCAACGCGGGTGAAAAATTTGGCGATGAGGATAAAGGAAATATTTACTGGGAGGTAGAAGTAGATCCGGGTAAAAGCGGCAGTTTCACTTTTACGGCCCCCAGCGAACCGGGGGAATATCAGGTCGTTTGTGGCGTTGAAGGACACTTCGAAGCCGGCATGGTCGGTAAATTGACCGTGGTAGCACCGTAAGCGCTGTAAGTAAGGGCCTTCCGAGGTCTCAATGACCTCGGAAGGCCAAACTCACCACCTATGACCCCCACAGTATTTCCTTTGACCTCTGCAGATGCTCTTGCCCGTGAAGGGTTGACTGAAACGGTCCAGCCATGGGAAGATGGCTTGCGCCTGGCTCCGGCGCGTGGCACATTTGAGTGGTGGTACTTTGATGCCCATTTTGAAGATGGCTCGACGGTTGTGATTGTCTTTGCCACCAAGCCCTTACTCGAACGCAATGGCCCCCTCAAACCCAACGTCTCATTGACGATCACCCGGCCGGATGGTAGCAAACTGGCGCAGTTCCCCCTCCTGCCTGCTTCAGCCTTTTCGGCTTCTGCCGAGGGGTGTGATGTGCGTATCGGTCCTCATTGGGTGAAAGGCGATCTGCGCCATTACCAAGTTCGCGTCGAGATGGGTGACCTGGCGGCCGACCTGACCTTCACCGGCAGCGTCCCGCCGTGGCGCCCCGGCGCCGGCAAGGCTGGCTTCGGTGACCAGGAACATTTCTTCGGCTGGTTGCCTGCCATTCCCTATGGCACTGTCGCAGGGACGCTCCGCTACGATGGCCGCACCCATGAAGTGCGCGGTACGGGCTATCACGATCACAATTGGGGCAATATCGGTTTGCAGGATGTCATGGATCACTGGTATTGGGGGCGTGCTCATGTGGGCGAATATACCTTGATTTTTGTCGAGCAGGTGGCCGCCAAAGCCTACGGCTTTACGCGTATTCCGGTCTTTCTGCTGGCGCGGGGCGACCAGATTCTCTGTGCCGACGGTACTCCACTGACCATGGCGGCGCGCCAGTTCGTTCATCATCCCCAGGGACGGCAATACCCTCTCCAGGTAGATTTTTGCTGGCAAAACGATGCAGAAAGCGTTCACCTGGCCTTACGCCAGCCGCGTCTCATCGAGGCAGTGAGCCTGCTCTCTTTCTATCCGACCTGGCAGCGCCGCCTCTTTCGCCTGTTTGCCAATCCCTATTATTTTCGCTTCAACGCCGACCTCGAACTCAGCATTGATTTAAAAGACATACACACCATCGAGCATGGCACGGCGCTCTACGAAATCATGATCTTACAAGGCCACAGGCATCCTTGAGAGGTAAATCCCTATCGCGGTGCCGGGGCTTTTTTGAAGTTTTTAGGCAACTGGGCGAAAAACTCGCGCACGCGGGCCATCATTTGCCCTTCGGTCATCTTATCGGCTGGTGCCACTTCCACCAGGCGTTTGCTCAATTCTGTGTTCTTCTGGAGCATCTTTTCCAGCTCAATTTTGGCCTCGCCCGGTCCCATCACAAAGATGGCCTCTGCTCCAGCCAGAGCCGCAATCACCTTCTCGTAATACTCCCTCAACTGGTGTTCGTAGCGATCGTAGTAGCGTAGTTCGGAATCCATTCCAGGATTGTACACTCCCCCAATTCGACGGCTGCCAGAGTAATTTACTCGTGGCTGCACATTGGAAGGGATCACTTCCATCTTCCCTTCCTTTTCCCAAATCAAATAAGCTTGCTTGTGGTCAATCCATACGCCGACATTTCGTGTCATAGGATACCTCCGTGGTTGACCAAATTTGACGGTTACTCCCCCCATTTCCTAACCTGTAAATCTGTTTAATTTTATAACATTTCCCCACAAAAAAATCAATCGTCTCCCTGAGCCAATACCTCCTCGCTCAATGGCGGCCACTCTGGCGATTGCTCTGCTGCCTCTTTCCAGTTCTCCTTACCGCTCCACGATTCAATTTTGATTTCATAAACCGTAGTGCGCTGCAATTCCTTATCGGTCACCGGGCGGTACTCTTTCCCAGGCCGTATGTGCGGGAAATATTTGCCAATCAAAGCCTCTAACGCCTCTCGTTTTTCATCCATCCCCTCCAGGATGCGTGCTGTGCCAAACACCAGCACACTGCGATACTGCAGCGAAAACTCCAGAGCCACATTGGAGGGCAACAACCGCCCCATTTCGCTCACTTCCACACACACCTTGGGGTGACGCTCCAGGTTGGCCCGCACCCGTCCACTGATGTTAGAATGAAAAATTAAGCGGTGTCCGGCCTCATCGTAGAAAAACGTCGAAGGGGTGATAAATGGCTGATCGTCCCACAGCGAAGCGATATGAGCCACCCGCGCCTCGTGCAGAAACGCCCGAATCCACTCCTCCCCCCGCTGATATTCCGGCAAGCGCTGATGATCAGTCGGCAAATGTGTTTTCAGACTGTAATCTCGCGGCATACATCACCCAAAAATTTGATCTACTAGAATAGAAAGACCAATCAGCAACACTCCACTCAATGTGCTGGTTGCCACAATATTGTAACCTCGCAACGCATCGGCCAGCCAGAGCTTACTCTGCTCGGCCAGCGAGCGATCGCCCACCGATTGGACGTACATCCACTTGAAATCAGCCCGTGCGCCAACCCCGCCGAAAAAACCCGTCAGCCCCACAATAATCACCACCGAGCCAGCCACAAAAAGCCCATTGCTGAACTGCAAAGCCGTGTGCCAGCCCAGTAACCAGCCCAACAGACTCACGCCTACCCCCAGTCCCAGAGTCAACGCCAGGCTGACACCCGTCACATGCCAGACTTTGCTCATGACAGCTCCTTTTTACTGAAAGCAAGCCTTTTCCACGCCTGGAGCGATTGCTGAACCCGAAAAGCGGCCCCTGCCCTGGCCCCATCCTCTGCGCCTCGCCGCGGGACCCGTGCCGGCTGCCGTTCCCCTGGCCTTTTCCTGCTCTCCAGCGGATGCGCGGCGAGCCGTTTGGTTTGGGCGCTTTTAAACCTCGAAGGCCCACTCTCCCTGGCGCATGACCGCCTCGCGACTGCCATCCGGGCGAATGCCATCAATGTTCATTTGCCCCGAACCGACCATGAAATCCACATGGGTCAGGCTGGTGTTGCCGCCGCGTGCCCGGAACTCTTCGTCGCTGAGCGCCTCGCTGCCTTCCAGGTTGAAGCGATATGCCCGCCCAATGGCCAGGTGACTGGCCGCGTTTTCATCAATCAACGCATCAAAGAACAGGTGACCGCGGCGGGCAATGGGTGAACTATGCGGCACCAGTGCCACCTCGCCGAGATGATGAGCGCCCTCATCGGTATCCACCAGCTTTTGCAAAATAGCCTCTCCCTTGCGAGCGCTGACTTTCACGACCCGGCCCTGCTCAAAAATCAGGCTGAAATCTTCAATGAGCATTCCACTGTACGATAGTGGCATCGAAGCGTGAATCACTCCATCCGCCTGATCGCGATGGGCCAGGGTGAACACCTCCTCCGTGGGCAGGTTAGCGGTGAAATCAATGCCATTTTGCGCCGTCGAGCGCGCGCTGATCCACTTATGGCCGCGCGGCAGACCAATTGTCAGATCGGTGCCAGGCGCGGTGTAATGCAGGGCCGTGTATTGTTTGGCATTCAGATATTGGGCGCGCTTGACCAGGTCCTGGATGTGTTCTTGCCAGGCCACTACCGGATCGGGCCGGTTAACGCGGGTGATCTCAAAAATGGCTTCCCACAATTTGATTTCGGCCTGCTCACGGCTCAACTGCGGAAAAACCCTGGCTGCCCAATCGGGCCCTGCCGCAGCGATGACACACCAGTTGATCTTGTTGTTGGTAATGGCCAGGCTGACCGGGTTGAAATGTTGCAGGTGTGCCTTTTGCATTGCCCCTACCCGCTCAGCATCCAGGTCACTGAGCAACTCGGGGTTATTGGAGCGGATGGTGAGCAGGGCATCGCCGCGCTCAATGTGATCCATCAGACCGGTAATATGCCAGAGTGGATATTCATCGAAGGAATCGGCAGGCGCGTATTGCACGCGGGTTCGCAACAGAGCCTCATCGTTCCAGATCACATCCACCAGGCGCGCGCCGGCCTGATAAGCCACGCGCGCAATTTCCCGCACCAGCGGAGCCGTATGCAATGGAACGCCCCGTGTGCTGGCATTGTGGATGATGAGACGTTGCCTCGGGCGTAAATTCAAACCGACGTGTACCGTCAATTCGGCATATTTTCTGAGGAAGTCAATGTGATTGGTCATAACGAATCCTTGTGAAAGAATAATGACATTGAAGATGCTCAGCAATCATTTGTCCGCATTCACATCCATCGAATGGCGGAATTTCTCAGATACCTTTGCTGTGGGCATTGCGATCGCAGTGGAGTAAGAGAAGCAGTCTCTCGCTCTGCGAGGGGATTGCCTGTCCTGCTGTCAAGCCAAAGCTTTGCCGCCTGGGGCGGTTCGCAATGATATGTTTGCCATAGCGTAAGGCAAAAACGATAATTGCCGCTAAATTCCGCTACAAGCTACAAGTATAGCACGGAGTGATATTGTTGTTGATGTTGTTGTTAAAGAAATTAGGGCTTTTTAAAGAATTAATTTTTGGGTAAAATTGAGCCATCGTACTTGT
>JBMFPJ010000048.1:0-9259 GCA_049969175.1 Anaerolineae bacterium
CATCCCAAGCACCAGCCCCATCCCCAGCGTTGCCAGGCCTGCCTGCCCCGCGCCGCGCGCCAGATGCGCTTCGCCCAACCCGCCCAACCTGCGCCGAATCACCACAAAGAGCGCCGTTGCCTCCAGCGCGGTGGACAGGGAATTGGCCAATGCCAACCCCCCATGCGGCATCCACCCGATTTGCGTGAATAGACGCGAAAATAGCAGCGAGAAAACCAGATTCAAACTCATGGCAATCGTGCCGATGATTACCGGCGTGCGCGTATCGTGTTGAGCATACGAAGCGCGGGTGAGCACCTCCAGGATCGAATGTCCCACCAGCCCGGCCGCATACCACAACAGCGCCCACGCCACCAGTTGCACATCCCGTTCCCCGAACTCCCCGCGCTGATACAGCGCCGCAACCAGCGGTTGGCGCAGCAAAATCAACCCAACACTGGCCGGCAAGGCCAGGAAGATCACCCCGCGCAATGTCGCCGTGAGCGAGGCGCGTAATTCATCTACCTGTCCCAAAGCATGTTGGGCCGAAAAAGTGGGCATCGCCGCAATGGCTGCGGATTGAGCGATGGCTGCCTGAGCCATGAGCATCAGCGAAAAGCCATAGGTCAATGCTGACATGCTGCCTCCCCCCATGCGCGAAGCCAGGTTGGCATTGACCCAAAAATTGACCTGCACCACGGCCACCCCCAGCAAGCGCGGCCCCATCAGCAACAATACATGACGAACAGCTGGATCCTCCAACCCAATTGTCCAGAGATGGGTCACAATAGCGTGCCGCTCCAGAGGTAATTTGAGCAGAGCCGGGATTTGAATCAGCAAATAAAAAGCCGCGCCGAGCACCACTCCCCACGCCAGGCCGTAAATACCCATCTCTGGCGCCAGCAAAAGCGTGCCGAAAATGATGCCCAGCTGGTACATGGCCGGCGTCAACGCCGGGACGAGAAAAACCTGATGGGCGTTCAAAATTCCAACAAGCAGGCCGCCCAACCCGAATAATACGGCCGAAATAAGTTGAATGCGCAGCAAGTGAATGGTGAGAGAGAAAAGAGTCAGGTGAGTGGCAAAACCGGGAGCGAGGGCGTACTGCACAATTTGGGGGGCGAAAAGCGCGGCGAGAACGGCCAGCAGGCTCAAGGTCAGGGTGACGAGGCGGGCGAGGGAGGAGGCCAATCGCCAGGCGGCGGCGCGGTCGCCTTTCGCCAGGAATGCGGTAAAAGTCGGGATGAACGCCGATCCCAGTGCTCCGCCGGCCACCAGCAGAAAAAGCGTCTCCGAGACGCGGTTGGCGGCGAAGAAGGCATCCAGTTCTGGGGAGGCGCCGAAGGTGCGCGCGACCAGGATGCTGCGGATCAAGCCGGTGATCTGTCCGAGCACGATGGCGAACATCACTGTGCTGGCGGCGCGGGCAATTTGACGATTGGCAGACGAGGCAGCAGAAGACATAGCGGCGCGATTATATCACCGGCAATCTGAGAGACTGAGAGCCCGCTGGGCAGCGCCATTGATTCGGCCCGCGCCAGCATTGACGCGGCCATCTACGCCCTGACGTTGAACACCATCCGCTCGGCGTTGTTACGCGCCCACAGCCGTGGTGTGCAAGTGCGGCTGATGATGGAAAATGACAACGTGGGCGGCACCGACCCGCAGGCGCTGATCGAAGCCGGCATTCCGGTGGTCATCGATTCGGCCAATGGCGTGATGCACAACACCTTTGTTGTCATCGATCACGCCGAAGTGTGGACGGGTTCGGCAGATTTGACCAACGCCAGCATCTACAAAGCCGAGAACAACCTCTTACGAATCCGCTCCGAAGCGATTGCTGAAGACTACACCAAAGAATTCGAAGAAATGTTTGTGGACAAAAAATTTGGGGCAGATATTGTCGCTGCCACCCCTTACCAGCATGTCAATATCGAGGGCACCCCTGTCTGGGTTTATTTTGCTCCCGATGATGATGTGCAGGTAGCCCTGATCGACCTGATTTACCAGACCCAAAAGAGCATTTATTTTATGGCTGAATCGTTCACCGCGCCCAAACTGGCAGAGGCGATACGCCTGCAGGCGGCCAGTGGCGTGACCGTGAAAGGAGTCATGGACGCCGGCGGGGCGACAGCCAGAGCACTCAGCGAGTTTAGCAATTTCCGCAATGCCGGAATTGAAGTACGCCAAAGCCTGGATGCCGGTGAAATGCGTAACAATGTGCTGCTCATTGATGAGCATATCGTCATGGTCGGCTCGTACAATTTCACCACCAGTGCCCAGAACCGCAACGACGAAAACATTTTGATCTTCGATAATCCTTTCATCGCCGCTGAATTCCCGGCTCAGTTTCAACAGATTTTTGACCGGGCCAAACCGTAAGGCGAAAGCGGAAAATGCGCTACAATTCAAGTCCCCCCTTTTGGCGGGGAACTTTGCTTTAGGAGAATGACACATGAAATGGATACCTCGTTTGGCTTTTTTGCTTCTCTTTGTCTTGGCTTCCTGTGCGCCGGCGACAACTCCACCTGCGGTGCCACCTACTCTTACCCCGGCGGTGGTGGTGGATATCTCCTTACCGGCAGCCCATGGCGTGCGCGGTTCCTGGTTTGAACTCTATTTCACCGATCCCGAAAGCCCGGCCGCCTCGCAAAAAACAGGTGGTGCGGATACTCCTCTCGTCGAAGCGATCGACGCGGCGCGCCTGAGCGTGGATGCAGCGATGTACAGCCTCAGCCTGAACAGCGTCCGCGATGCCCTGATTCGCGCCTATCAGCGCGGCGTGGCGGTGCGAGTAGTGATGGAAAGCGATAACCGCGATCGCGCCGATCCGCGGGCGTTGATTCGGGCGGGCATTCCCGTCCTGGGCGATCGCCGTGAAGGGTTGATGCACAACAAATTCATCGTCATTGATCACGCCGAAGTGTGGACCGGCTCCATGAATTTTACCGATAGCGGCACATATGCCGATAACAATAACTTAATCCGCATTCGCTCAACCAAAGTGGCCGAAGATTACACCACCGAATTTAACGAGATGTTTGTGAATGATAAATTCGGTCCCGATGCCGGTTCGCCCACCCCGTATCCGCGCGTGACTTTGGATGGAACACCGCTCGATATTTACTTTTCCCCCGATGACGGCGTGGCCAACGGCCTGCTCGACCTGATTCATAACGCCAGCCAGAGCATCTACTTCCTGGCTTATTCGTTTACCTCCGACCCATTGGGTGAGGCCATTCGAGCGCAGGCGGCCAAAGGTGTACAGGTAGCCGGGGTAATGGAAGCGGCGCAGATTGATTCTAACCAGGGCAGCGAGTTTGATGCTTTCCGTCAGGCCGGATTGGATGTCCGCCGTGACGGCAACCCGGGTCAGATGCACCACAAGGTGATCATCATTGATGGGCAAATTGTGGTGACCGGCTCGTATAACTTTACCGCCAGCGCTGAAACGCGCAACGATGAAAATCTGATTGTGATTTACAACCCCACCCTGGCCGGCTACTTCACCGCCGAATTTCAACGGCTCTTTTCGCAGGCGCAACCCTAAGCCAGGTGTTTTCCTGTCTATTTGCCGGGCAGTCCTTTCCAGGGCTGCCCGGTATCTTTTCTGCACGTGCACGGCGCGAATGGATCCGCATTCCCTTTCCTCCACACTCCCCTCTTCCTTGTAAACAGTAACTATTCTCCCCCTTGAGCGACTACTCAGGTGAAACCAACCGTTACTTTGATGGAGAGAATGAAATGAAAAAATCCACATATTATCTGGTATTTCTGGTGCTGACCCTGGCCGCCTATGTCCTGAGCGCATGTGGAGGGGCCTTGCCGGCTCAATCAGCGGCCCCTGCCGGCCCGGCAACTGGTCAGAAAGTGCAAGCCGCCCCGGTTGCCTTTTTGGGTGTCGTCGAAGCCATGAACGGTGATCAATGGGTCATCAGCGGGCAGACCGTAGTCGTGGATCCCAAAATGGCGCCAGACCCGACGATCAAAGTCGGTGACCAGGTGCGCGTTGAGGGAATGGTTGGGCAGGATGGTCGCCTGGTGGCGACACGTATTGGCCCGGTTGCTCCAGCATTTTCGGCCTCGGCGCTCGATGCTATCACCTCAACTCCCGATCCCATCTCCACCCCTCAGGCGACAGCAACCCCCGATACGACGACCGCTGTCAATGAAGTGGTAGGTGTTTTGGAAGCCATTTCGGATGCCAGCATTACGGTCAATGGACAGGTTTATCTGCTGACCCCTACTTCTGAAATTAAAGATTTACTGGCAGTAGGTGACCTGGTCATAGTTCATTATCAAGTAGCAGCGGATGGCTCCTTTGAGGTGGTAGAGGTATCGCTCAGTGATAGTATGGGCAACGACAACTCCAACGGGAATTCAAACGGTAATGACCAGAATTCCAGCGGAAACACCAACAGCAATGTCAACATCAATGATGACAATCAATCGAATAGCAATGACCATTCGGGTAACGACAACACCAACGAAGACGACGACTCGAACGATAGCAATTCGAATGAGAATTCGAACGAGGATGATTAACAACCGAAACAGGAATTGACAAGCCAACCCTTTTGATCACTCCCGGTTCATTGGCTGTGGCAGGTGGGCCGGGAATGGTACACTACGATGGAATTTCCAGCCGTAATTTCAAATCAAAAGGGCGTTGCCTGCGCTATGTTACCTGCCGACGAACGAAGCATTCTGGATGGCCTGCGAGAGCTCAATCCGCAGGTCATCGGCGCGGTCTATGATCAGTTTTATCCACAGGTGTATCGCTATATTTTGTATCGCATCGGCGATGAAACAACTGCGGAAGACCTCGCCAGTGATGTGTTCGTCCGCTTACTGGAAGCAAGTCAGCAGGGGCGCGGCCCGCAGACCAATTTGAAAGGTTGGTTAATTTCCACGGCCGCTCATGTGGTTACCGATCAGCTACGTCGCCATTATCGCCGCCCCGTGGAGGCATTGTCCGAATCTTTTCCAAATGGTGACCCTGCGCCGCACGCTGAGTTTGATTTACGTGAGCAGAATCGTCTTGTCCGTCAGGCGTTGGCTCGCCTGACTCCCGAGCAGCAACATGTTCTGGCGCTTCGTTTCGGGCAAGGATTTTCCCTGGAAGAAACCGCCCAGGCCATGAAGAAAAATGTTAATGCCGTCAAGGCCCTCCAGTTTCGAGCGCTGGTTGCCCTGCAGCGTCAGATCGGAGAGGTGTGGGATGAGTGAAAACGAGAAGCTGTATGATGCGTTAGAAAAGTGCTTGCAGGCCCTGGAGCAGGGCGTGGATTTGGATTCCGCCCTGTTTCCTTACCCCGGCCTGGCTGCTGAACTGCGTCCTTTGTTGCAGGTTGCCCTGCAAGCGAAGACCTTATCGGCGGTGCCCTCGGTCGAAGGAATGCAGCGCGGTCGGGCGCGCCTGCTGCAAACAGCGGCTCAGATGCGCCAGGCCAAAGCCACTCGTTCTCGCCTTGCGCAACGTCGTTGGTGGGGCACGCCGGCTTTGCGACGAGCAGCCATTGCCCTGGTCTTGGCCGTTGTTTTCCTCTTGAGCGGCACGGGTCTGGTGCGCGCCTCCTCGACCACCCTGCCAGGGGATCGCCTGTATCCAGTCAAGCGTACCTGGGAAGGGGTGCGCCTCTTGCTCGTTTTCAACGAGGAGGCTCGTGAAGCCCTGGAAGGCAAGCATGAGGAAGAACGACTGCATGAAATTCTGGAATTACTGGCAAGGGGACGCGAATCTGCCGTGGATTTTGAAGGCGTTTTCAACGATCAGACGGGGCAGATTACCGTCTCTGGAGTGCCGGTGAGGATCTCCGCACAGACGCGTTTGCCCCCTAACCCATTGACAAGCGGCGATGCAGTACGAGTCATCGGTCGCACCACGGCTCAGGGCTTTGTGTGGGCAGAGGAAATCCAGTTGCTCCCCCTGGGAGCAGTCGTACCGATGGGCGTTTCGGCGGATCAGCCTTCTCTAACGGAGAAAAATGGCCAGGGAGCGGTCAATGAATCCCGCCGCGGGAATGAAAATGAATCGGGTACGGGACCAGGTTCATCGTCTGGCAATGAAGCGCCGCAAAATCAGAATCAAAATGCGAATCAAAATGAGAATCAAAACGAAGACGGCGGCACTTCCACCCAACGTACACCGTTCAAGATCAAAGGTGTTCTGGAATCGATGAACGGCAACGTTTGGATGGTCAATCAGCTGACGGTGTACGTGGCCGATGCCCGCATTGAAGGCACGCCTGTGCCCGGTGCAGTGGTTGAGATTAAAGGCTACTTCCAGCCCGATGGCAAGTTCATCGCTACAAAGGTAGAAGTGAAATCCTCCAGCAACGATGAGAACAAAGGCAAAGGCGGCGGAGGCAATGACAACCGCAACGAGAACAGCAATACCAATGACAATGAGAACAAGAACGAAAATCACAACAGCAATGAAAATCATAACGACAATGAACCCGAAGATTAAATGAGCCTTTGTTCGCCAATCCCATCGCCGCGGATTGAACCTCTCCTCTCTTTTGCACAAGAGGGCAATTCTTTCAAGGTTGCCCTGCATCTTTTTCTCTTTTGCGCTAAAATGGGGGAAAGCATTTTCTAGCACACCCTTTCTAACATCTACGCAGGAGATGGTTCATGGCAGCAAATCCTTTTTACCTGGGGCGCCTTTTCGATTTTCAAGCAGGAAAAACCACCGCCCAGCCCCTGGAATACGACCCGGCTGATTTAACTACCCACGCCGTTGTGACTGGCATGACGGGTTCAGGAAAAACCGGCCTGTGCGTTTCTATCCTCGAAGAGGCCGCCTTGCAAGGCATCCCGGCGTTGATCATTGACCCCAAAGGCGACCTGACCAACCTCCTTTTGCATTTCCCCAACCTGGCTCCGCAGGATTTTCAACCCTGGATAGATCCCGATGTGGCTCGCCGCGCCGGCAAGACGCTGGAACAGGCGGCCACCGAAGCCGCTCTCGCCTGGCGCAATGGCCTGGCCGAATGGGGCATTCAGCCGGAACGTTTACAAGCCCTGACTCATGCCGTTCAGTTTGCCATCTACACCCCCGGCTCCGATGCGGGCATACCGGTCAGCGTGCTCTCCTCGCTGGAGGCCCCCACCCTGGATTGGGAAACCAACCGCGAAACCCTGCGTGAGCGCATTTCCAGCACTGTCACCGCCCTCTTGGGCCTGGTCGGCATCAATGATGTGGACCCTGTTCGCTCGCGCGAACACATTTTGCTCTCCAACTTGTTCGAGGCCGCCTGGAGCCAGAGACGCGACATAGACCTCACCGAGCTCATCTTGCAAACTCAATCACCGCCTTTCGACAAACTGGGCGCTTTCCCCGTGGATACCTTCTTCCCGCCCAAAGACCGCATGGAACTGGCCATGGCACTCAACAACATCCTTGCCTCCCCGGCCTTTCAGGCCTGGCGTGAGGGCCAACCGCTGGACATCCAATCCCTGCTCTTCACCCCCGAAGGACGCCCCCGCCACAGCATCTTTTACCTGGCCCATCTGAGCGACAGCGAGCGCATGTTCTTCGTCACCCTGCTTTTCGCCGCGGTCGAATCATGGATGCGCACCCAAGCAGGCTCCTCGGCGCTGCGCGCCCTCCTCTACATGGACGAAATCTACGGCTACCTGCCGCCTGCTGCCAACCCCCCCTCCAAAGGGCCGCTCCTGCGCATGCTCAAACAGGCGCGCGCCTTTGGCCTGGGCCTGCTACTCGCCACCCAAAACCCGGTAGATGTGGACTACAAAGGCCTGTCCAATGCCGGCACCTGGTTCATTGGCAAACTGCAAACCGAACAAGATAAAAACCGCCTGCTCGACGGCCTGGAAAGTGCCAGCGGCGGCATCTCGCGCTCCGTCTTCGATAAACTGATTTCCTCTCTCGGCAAGCGCGTCTTCATCATGCAAAACGTCCACGAAAAAGCGCCCGTCCTGTATCAAACGCGTTGGGCGATGAATTTCCTGGCCGGACCGATCACCCGCACCCAGATTCCGGCCCTGAACGACCTGGTCGGCGCCAAAAAGACGATTCCCGCCCCCCAGCCGGCCTCCGCCCCGCGCCCGGACCCGCAGGCGGATACCGTCAAAATGGCCTTTACCACCCCCGCGGCGGCTCCCGTCAAAACGGTGGATGCCGCGGCAGGCTCGCTCACCCGCCCCCCGGTTCCGGCCGGCGTAGCGGAATACTTCTTGCCGCAAACCCTCAGCCTGCCGGAGGCCTTCCAGGCAGCGGGCCAACCGATGCCCGCCGAAGCATCCATCGAGGCTGTGCTCTACCGCCCGGCATTGCTGGCGGCTGCCCAGGTGCGCTTCCTGGATCGCAAATATGGCGTGGAAAGCGAAGTCCTGCGCGCTGCCCTGGTGCTTTCTCCCGGAAAACGCGGCACCCTGCGCTGGGAAGATTCCCCCTACCGCGGCCCGGCATTGGAAAAAATTGAGAGCACACCGCCGCCCTCGGCACGCTTCGCCATGCTGGATGCCTCCCTCAACGATGCCAAAACGATCCCCTCCCTGCAACGCGATTTTGTCGATTGGGTCTATCGCTCGACGACCATCAAAGTGCGAGCCAACGAAGCCTTGAAAGTCTATGCCGGGCCAGATGTTTCTCAGGCGGAGTTCATGAAAGCCTGCGCCGATACCGCTCGCCAGGCACGCGATGCCGAAATCGCACGCCAAAGCGCCGTCCTGGAACGGAAAATCAAAGCGCTGGAAGATAAACTGGCTCGCGAAGAGCGCGAATTGCGCCAGGACGAGGCCGAATACAATCAGCGCAAAATCGAAGAATTGGGCACCCATGCGGAAAACGTGCTGGGGCTGTTTGGGGGGCGACGTTCCACGCGCAAACTCTCCTCCTCGCTTGCCAAACGTCGCCTCACCGAACAGGCCAAAGCCGATGTGGAAGAATCCATTGAGGCCATTGCCCAATACAAGCAAGAACTGGCTGAGCTGGAAAAACAGCGCCAGGAATTGATTGAGGAGATTAACAGCCGTTGGGGTGATGTTGTCAATCAAATCACCGAGATCACCCTGACCCCCAAAAAGACCGATATTTTCGTCCGATTCTTTGGCGTGGCCTGGCTGCCCTATTACCTGGTACGCGCCGGCGAAGAGACCCTCGAATTGCCCGCCTTTGGGGAGGGGTAAAGGGAGGTTTGTACCCAAAAAGCAAAACGCCTGGAGTGAACATCTCCAGGCGCTTTTTGGCGGCCCCGACGGGATTCGAACCCGCGATCTCGGCCTTGACAGGGCCGCATGTTAACCGCTA
>JBMFPJ010000049.1:0-9242 GCA_049969175.1 Anaerolineae bacterium
CGTTGGCTATTGATTACCCAAAAGTGCTGCTAAAGTGCTTTTTCTTGAGCCACTTCCAGGTAAATTTCTTCGCTACTATCATCGTAAGCCAGAATCTCGGCATAACGGCCCCAATTAATGAGAGTATCCAGTTGCTTTTCGGCTTCATCGGGCGGAAACTCAAGTTCGAGTGCCATCTTGACCACGTCCCATTCGAGGGCGTGCTTATCGGCACGTTTGAGCATGTTGATCAGCCAACGCACCAACGGAAGGCGGCGGATGCGGGTGGCAAAGATTTCTTTACGCGCCAGGATGCTGGCCTCAGCAAAAGTCTCACCTAGCGGGGTCAGACGAATATCGCCTTTGGCAATGGTAGCAAAGCCAAGCAATTCCGCCGTTTCGGTGAGGCGGAGCACCTCGTCCGAGTCGAGAGAGAGTTCCTCAGTCAAGCGGTAAATATCGGCCTCATAGTTGGGTTTTTCGACCAGGTGTTCGAGCAGACCCGTCAGGTCGGGGATGCTGGTATGGGGTAGGCGGCGGGTGTAGCCCGCCTCGCCGGGTTCAACGCCCAGTTCCACGCTTTCAGGCTGGGTTTGCCCCGCCAGCAGAGCATAGACCTGATCCACCAGGTTGCGAAACGCATCCGATTGGCGCTGACGCGGGTGGGGCAGATCCACTTTCAGTTCGGCGATGATGCGCCCCGGCTCTTTGTCCATGACGACGATACGATCCGCCATATAGACGGCTTCTTCGATGTTGTGGCTGACCATCAGGATGGCTTTGGTCGGAATGCTACCAGTTGTCCACAGTTCCATCAGCTCGCCGCGCAAGGATTCGGCACTGAGCACATCGAGGGCTGAGAAAGGCTCATCCAGGCAGAGCAGTTCTGGCTCAACGGCCATGGCCCGAGCAAAACCAACCTTCTGACGCATCCCGCCCGAGAGTTCGCGCGGGTAGGCGTTTTCAAAGCCATCCAGGCCGACGCGATCGATCAGGTCGAGAGCGCGGGGGGTACGCAGGGCGGGAGCCATCCCACGCGCTTTCAAAGCCAGTTCCACATTCCCCAAAACGGTCAACCACGGAAAAAGGGCGAAGGTTTGGAAAACAATGGTGGCATAAGGATTCACGCCTTGCAAAGGCTCCCCGCGGTAAAGAACCATACCTTCAGAGGGCCTTTGCAGACCGGTGAGAATGCGCAGTAGAGTGCTCTTGCCACAACCAGAGGGCCCTAAGAGAGCAACAAATTCCCCTTCCTGAACGACCAGGTTAACATCTTGAACAGCGGTAAATTTACGGGTGCCACTGGTGTAATTCTGTTGAATGTGACGCAATTCAAGGAGGGTGTTTCCGTTGGACATAATGTACTCCTACTCCAGGCGATATTTTTCTTCGGCAACCCGATAGAGGCGTCGCCAAAACAGACGGTTGATCAACACAACGGCGAGGACCATGCTGAGGGTAGAAGCCAGCAACAAAGAGAAGTTGCCGTTCACTGTAGATTCGGCAATCAAGGCGCCAATGCCAGTAGTAAATACCGTTTTGCCGCCGAATTCAATGTATTCGGCCACGATACTGGCATTCCAGGCGCCACCACTGGCCGTGATTCCACCCGTGACGATGTAAGGGAAGAGCGCTGGCAGAATCAATGTGCGCCAGCGTGCCCAGCCTTTCAGCCCAAGCAGCGCAGAAGTGTATTTCAAATCCTGGGGAATAGCGCTTGCCCCAGCAATGATGTTGAACAGCAGATACCATTGCGTGCCCATTAACATCAGAAAAATGGCGGCCAGGTTGAGACCACCGCTCAGGTTGATGACCAGCATCAAAAAGACGGGGAAGATGGCGGTCGCCGGCACCGAAGCGGCCACCTGGACAATGGGCTGGAGCACGTTCGCCGCGCGACGATTCGTCCCGATCAGCACCCCGACCGGGATCGTCCACGCCAGAGCCAGCACCAGCGCCGCGCTGACGCGTAAGAAGGTGACCAGCACACCGAGGCTGATCTTCCCCCACTCTGCAATTGAAACAGCGAGCAAAAGATGAGCGGCACGGAACGTTCCATAGGCCAGGCCGATCCCCAGTAAAGCAAAGAAAAGCAGGTCTCCCCAGGAAAGCTGTGTCGCGGCTGTCCTGGTCTCCCTCTTCATGGGGAAGCGCCGAACGATCCAGGCATCCATTCGCTCAGTGAGCAAAGAGAAGAATCGCCCGACGTTCTCCACCAGGGTAGAGGTATAGATCAAATCATAAAACCAGGAAGTGGGCGGCTCTTCACTTTCCACCATTTCAATTTTGAAACGGTCAGCCCAGGCCAGCAGAGGACGCCAGATAAATTGATCAAGCAAAATAATGGTCAGAATCAGAGCGAAGAGACCCCAGCCAATGGCTTGTAAATCGCCTTTGATAGAAGCCTCGCGCAAATAAGCGCCCAAGCCGGGGAGGCGAAAGTCGCGCGCCCCTACGGTAAACATTTCGGAGGCCATCACAAAGAACCAGCCACCGGCCCAGGACATCATGCTATTCCAGATCAGACCGATCATGCCGAACGGAAGTTCGAGATACTTGAAGCGCATCCAGGAATTCAGGCGAAAAATGCCACTGGCCTCACGTAATTCTTTAGGAATGGTGGTCAAGGATTGATACCAGCCAAAGGTCATGTTCCAGGCCTGGCTGGTAAAGATTAGAACGATAGAAGCCAGTTCCACAGCAATCCGCTGAGACAGGATAGCGCTCAGGCTAAGCAAAACGACCGGCAAGAAAGAAAGGATAGGGACACTTTGCAGCACATCGAGCAGAGGCATCAAAATCCGCTCGGCACGCCGATTGTAAGCAGCCGCTCGCCCATAAAACAGAGTAAAAAGCAAAGAGAGGGCATACGCGGCCGCCATGCGTCCCAGTGAAAGCAGGGTGTACCAGGGCAACGCCTGCGGCGACAAGACAATTTCGGGTCCCTGAATCTCCTGAGGCGCATTAAAGGCCAGACGCACGCCACAATACAACAGGGTGGCGATCAGAAGCAACACCAACGCGTCGCCCCAGGTGAAAAGGCGCTGCATCCGTTCTTTAGGTGGAAGAATGTTTTGAAAAATGCCCACGGCTTCTCCTGCTTGAATGGGATAAAAAGCCCGCGCCGGTTGGAGCGCGGGCAGGAGCAAGCCACCTCTAAGGAAAGGTAAAACCTACCTGCGCACCAACCGCGTGGAGGGCTTTGTCAAATTACGAAGAGGATCAGGCGAACTGTTCGATTCCATCATGTTATCTAAACGATTGTGACTATACTCCGGAAGAAAACGCTTGTCAATAAAATTGCCACCTTACCCAGAAGTAAGCGCCCGCAAAAGCAAATGACGATCAACCAGGCCCAGAGGATGTTCCTGTGAATCCACCACCACCAGCCATTTACGCTGCTGTTGGAGCATAAGCCTGGCTGCCTCAATCAAAGATGTTTCCGGTTGAACAGTTAAAACCCCAGCCGACATTAATTCCGCCGCGGTGACCTCCAACTGCGGCGCTTTGCCCTGGCCCGAAAGAGCAGCCAGCACCCCGCGGCGTTCGGCCGGCTGAATGCGGGCGATCACATCCGCATCGCTGACCAGACCAATGGCACGTCCCTCTTCATTTACCACGATAAGGCGATGATAGCCACCTTCCAGAAAAGTGTCCACCAGCACCCGCAGATCATCATCGTAGCGCACCACCGGAATATTGGAAGACATGATATCGCGGACGCATTTGGCGGCCCCAAAAGGCACAGCCGCGGTGGGATGACTTTCTTTTTGAGCCACCAACCGCAAAATATCCACGCGTGAAAGGATGCCGAGCAAATGCCCCTGTTCATCCACAACGGGCAAGCGTTTGATTTGATGACGAGCCATGCGCGCCGCGGCATAGGCAATGGAATCCGTTGGCCGGACGGTAATGGCCGGTTTGGTCATCACCGCCTCGACGGTCAAATGGCTCTGGCGTAGTTTTTCAATTTCTTCATCCAAAAAACGTTGTTCCAGGCGTTCAGCCACTGCCAACCGCTGAGCCACACCTGCTCGTTCTAACAAATCCTCATCGGTCAACATCCCCACCACCTTCCCTTCGTGATTCACCACGGGAAGCGCCTTGAGCAGAGTGTGGAGCATGGTTTGCCAGGCCTCCGCAACGCTCATATCTGTCGTCAGGGAGACCACTTCACGGGTCATGACCTCGCCGGTTGTTTTGTCAGCCGGAAGCGGGTTCAGGTAGCGATGCGTATATTTGATGACCTGCACCTCCTCGAGGGTGATCAGCCCTTCCCCAATCAACGGAGAGATCACTTCCACAGCATGAGCAATCTTGTCTGCTTTATCCACCACCTCGATGCGCAGCGGCAAATCCTCCGAAAGGCGCAAAATCGCCGCGGTGTGAATGCGAGAATGTGCCCCAAACCCTGCCACCCCGCGGAGGACAGTCGCTCCAGCCAGGCCCTCCACCTTCAACAATTCCAGGAGAACCGCATAAAGAGGACGACCACGCCAGCGATCGCTTTCGCCAATGTAAATGGTGAGTCGTTGTGCATTTTCAGCCAGTTGAGCGCTCATCGCATCCATCCTTTACAGCGCCCTCCCCAGCCAGATCCCGGCCAGAACCGCCAGGGCGCCTAAAATACTGCTGCCAAACAGATTCAAGATTCCCAGTCCGATTTCACCTTTAAGCAACATCTCCACGCTTTCATAAGTATAAGACGAAAATGTGGTGTAGGAGCCTAAAAACCCAATCGCCACCAACAGCCGCCAACGCGGATCGAGAAGAAAGCGCTCGGTTGCCAGGGTGATGAAAAAGCCTAACAGAAAACTGCCGCTCAGGTTAATGACCAGGTTCCCATACGGGAACAACGTGCCGAGGCGTTGAGCGATCCACCCTCCTAACCAGTAGCGGGCATTGGCGCCCAGGAGAGCACCTGCAGCGATGATCAAGAATTTATCCATATGAAGCAAAACACCTCCGACAGGCAAAATAAATGACCTCTACTGCCGACGTTCCAGTAGAGGCCATCAGTCAAATTGACATTTCAGGCGAGCCTCATCGCCGCCCAAATTATACCTGAAGTCCCTGGGGGGGAGTTACTCTATTCAACATCCCTGCTCATCAAATCCAGGAAAACGCTCACCACCTTTGGGTCAAAGTGCTTGCCCGCCTGTCAGTAATGTATTGCAAAGCCTGTTCTACTGGCCAGGCTTTCCGATAAGGGCGATCGGAAGTGAGGGCATCGAACACATCAGCAACAGCAAAAATGCGGGCTGCCAGAGGAATTTCTTCCCCTTTCAGTCCCTGCGGATACCCTGTACCATCCCATTTTTCGTGATGACAGTAAGGAATATCTACAGCAGGGCGCAAATACACGATAGGATTCATCAGATCATAAGCCAGGCGAGGATGTTGCCGCATGATTTCCCATTCTTCCGGCGTGAGTGGTCCTTCTTTGTGCAAAATGCTATCGGGCACACCGATCTTGCCAATGTCATGCAGGAGAGCGCCGCGGTGAATATGAATCACCTGATGTTCCGGAATACGCATGGCACGGGCCAGCCGTAAGGTCAACTCAGAGACGCGCTGTGTATGCCCCTCCGTCTCATGATCGCGCAAATCCAGTGCACGCGACCATCCCTCAATGGTGGCATCGTAGGCCATCATTAACTCGGTGTTGGCCCGCTCCAGTTTTTCCAACAAATGAGCATGGTCAATGGCCAGGGCAATCTGCCCTGCCAGGATATGCAAAAAGTCCAGCCATTCGGAATCGGGGGAAAAGGTCTCGCGCCGATAAATCTCCAAAACACCAGCAGTTTTCCCTTTTGAAGTAAGCGGCACCGCCAGGCATGAGCGAAATCCCTCCGCGGCAATCGCGCCCGGGTTAGAGAATTCCGTGGCGAATTCTTGTGGGTCGAGCGATTGGACCATCGTCCCTTGCAAGGCGGCTTTACCGGCCAGCCCCTCTCCCAAGCGAAGCGGCGGTCGAGATTCAAAACCGCGACGGAAACCGTTCCCCGCGACGTATTCCAAAGTCAACGTAGTCGGGTCAAAAGTGAAAACACAAGCAGCATCCACGTTCAGCAGACGAATGACATGATCCAGCGCCACGCGCAGACTCAAACGCAAATCCGTCGTCGCCGCGATGGTCGAATCGACCTCGTGCAAGGCAGAGAGACGCTGCACCTGCATCTCCAATTGCCGGAACAAACGAGCACTGTAAATCGCACTGGCCGCAGTATTGGCAAACAGTGAAAGCAGACGGGCATCGTTATCATTAAACTTACGTTCCGAATCCCCCGTCTCCGCCACATTCAACACCCCTAACAATTCGCCGTTATAAATCATCGGCACACCCAATACGGCGCGTAAGGGCACATTGTCATAGTGAGAAGGTCGTCCAGTCCAGGCTTGATAATCATCCAGCCGGAGCGGTTGACGGCTTTGAGCAATTTGGCCGGAAAGACCCTCGCCCATTTTCAGCCGTACTCCCAAAGCAGCAGGCGAACCTATATTCACCGCCATCACCAGGTCATTGCTTTGCTCCTCGTACAGGTAAATTCCACAAATGGGCGTCCCCATCAAACGCGCCGTGCGCTTCACAATCGTCTCCAGCACTCGCTCAAGGTCATGATGGGCAGCAACAGCACGAGCAGTTTCATATAAAGCAGCGAACTCACGGGCCTGCTCCTTGCTTTCCTGGTAAAGACGGGCATTTTCAATACCAGCCGCTACCTGCGCCGCAATAATAGACAAAAACTGCTCGTCTGCTTCATCAAAAGCGTTGGGTTCCTCACTCTCCACCGCAATTGAACCGATGATTCTTTCCCCGCTCTTGAGCGGAACATACAAGCCGGAGCGAATCCCTGCATAAGATTCCACATACCTCGGATCTTCGCGGACCTCGCCGCTGCGTACCGTTTCCCCATGCCGGATCACCCACCCACTCAACCCACGCGACGGATCACCGACAATTGCATTGAGTCTTTCTTCTTCCTGCCGCGCATCCTCTTCGGAGAGGCCCTTAATACAGAGCGCCAGCACTTTGACCGAATCGCTTTTCGGGTCATACCCCCGAATAGCGACATGGTGCCAGGAGAGTTTGTCTTGCAAAATGGCGATGACCGAGCGTGCAATCTGGCGTGGCTCCAAAAACGCATTGAGATGAATCCCGCTCTGATACAGGGCTTCCAGGGCGACCACGCGCCGGTGCAGGCTTTCTTCGGTGCGCTTCTGCCCGGTGATGTCGGTCAACGAGCCTTCGTAGTAGAGCGTCTCGCCGTTATGTCCTTTGACCAGGCGCATATTTCCCAGTGCGATGATTTCGCGCCCATTTTTACGTCGTAAACGGACTTCAAAATTACGGACTTCGCCGTATTTCTCCACAGCCTGGATCACCCGCTGGCGTTGCTCCGGCTGTACATACAACTGGTGAGCATCTAACTTCAGCACCTCCGCGGGGGTGCCATACCCCAGCATGCGCGCCAACGCCGGGTTCGCCGCCAGGAATTTCCCCTCCGGCGTACTGCGGAAAATGCCTACCGGCACGTTCTCAAACAAGGCACGAAATTGTGTCTCCGATTGCCGCAAGGCATTTTCTATCTTACGCTGCTCGCTCACATCCTCACCCATGGCCAGCCAGCCGGTAACTCTCCCCGCCTCATCGCACAACAGGGAATTGTGCCAGCCGATCAACAACGTCTCACCCCGCCCGGTACAAACAGGCTGCTCAAAATAATGGATAAGCTCAACTTCTCCTGAAATAACCGCCCGAAACAGTTCCCAGGCAGCCTGACGGCCACTCTCTGGCACATAGCGCTTGAACCAGTTTTGCCCCAAAATGTCGGCTTCGCTCGTCCCTAAAAGATGACAGGCAAAACGATTCGCCAGTGTCACCCTCCCCTCCGGGTCTAAAACGATGATGGCGGTTTCAATCAAATCCAATACTTGATTGGAGAGAGGAGAAACAGATGCAAAGGATGCTTCCGACTTTGAAAATGCCGCAGCGATTTCTGCTCCCCGGTTTCCTCTCAATCGAATGGACCTTGTTGGCGGATCAATCAGTTTGCTCATGGCGTCCCTGTACTCTTCACAGTAAAAAAGTTCAATTTGATTATACAAATTTACCCACCCACAAAAATTACACTTTCGTTATCCTGGTTATTATTTATGTAAGGGCCTCTGCTATAATTTCGAGTGATGATTCTGGTTACAGGAGCCACCGGTTTTATTGGCCGGGCATTGGTACGCCAGCTGTCGCAAGCCGGCTACGCGGTGCGCGTATTGATTCGCCCCTCACGGCGTACCCCGCGCCTGCCCATCGGCGTTCCCATGGAGGTGGCCGTCTCCAGCCTGGCCGACGTGCGCAGTCTGCGCGCCGTGCTGAGCGACGTGGAGATGATCTTCCATCTGGCCAGCGCCGAATCGCAGGGTAGCCGCGCCAACCTGTTCGCCACCGACATCGAAGGCACGCGCAATCTTGCCGCCGCCGCCGCTGATGCCGGCATCCAACGCCTGATCTACCTCAGTCACCTGGATGCCAACCGCGCCTCCGCCTTCCCGGCATTCAAAGCCAAAGGCATCGCCGAAGAGCACATCCGCCACAGTGGCGTCCCTTACACCATCATCCGCTCCAGCGTGGTCTTTGGGCCAGAAGATCACTTCACCACCGTCCTGGCGAACCTGCTACGCGCCTCCCCCGGCATCTTCCCTATCCCCGGCAATGGACAAACCCTGCTACAACCCATCTGGGTAGAAGACCTGGTAACCTGTCTGCTCTGGTCACTGGATCACCCCGATGCCGAAAACCATACCTTTGAAGTCGGCGGCAGCGAATACCTGAGCGTGCGCGAAATTTTAGAGACCATCATGGCCGTTATCCACACCCGTCGCTACCTGCTCAGCCTTTCTCCGGTCACCCTGCGCGCTCTGGTGATCTTCCTGGAAAGCATCCTACCCAACTTCCAGGTCTCCTCGCTGTGGATGGATTACCTCGCCGTCAATCGCACCTGCCCCACCGATTCGGCCACGCGCGCCTTTGGCCTCATGCCCGCCCGCTTCGCCCACCGCCTCAGCTACCTCACCCGCCCGCCCTGGAAAACCCGCCTGCGCATTTCCCTTTCCACTTTCCGCGCCTGGCTGAGTGGCGAACACAAGCAGCCCAACCCTCTCCTCCGCTCGTTTCAGCCCGGCCAGCCAACCACGCCCGAAAAAAATCTTCCCGACCGCACCCAATAACTATGTCTGACTGGATGATTCGCCTGCTCGAAACCCCC
>JBMFPJ010000050.1:0-9201 GCA_049969175.1 Anaerolineae bacterium
TTAAGAAAATGGGCTGACATCAATTGTAGCGGAATTTGAAAAAACAACAAGTAAGAAAATTCCCTCTAAAACTTACAAAGAGATATGCCTGTTCCCATCGCATCATCCCTGCGAAATTTTCTGCTATACATCCTATGAAACGACCTCACGTCCTCATCAACGTCGCCATTTCTGCCGATGGCAAAATGGACACCTTCGAGCGCCAGGGGGCAGCCATCTCCTCCCCTGGCGACAAAGAACGCGTCCTGCGCCTGCGCGCCAGCGCCGACGCCATTATGGTCGGCGGGAAAACCCTGCTCAGCGAAGACCCCAGCCTGACCGTCAAACGAGAAGCGCTTTACCAGCAACGTATGGAACGCGCCCTGCCACCCAATCCCATCAAAGTAGGAGTCGTCACCCGCGCCGATCTCAACCCCAGCGGCAATTTCCTCAACGCCGGCCCGGCCCGGGTCGTAATATTTACCACCACACAAACATCTAAAGGACAGATTGAAATGCTGCAATCTCATCGAGCCGAAGTCTTCGTCCTCGGCGAACAACGCGTTGACCTGCCCGCCGCCCTTGACATTTTGTACCAGATTGGCGTTCGCCGCCTGATGGTAGAAGGCGGGGGAACCCTCAATTTTGAACTCTTACGACAAGGCCTGGTTGACGAACTGCTGATCTACCAGGCCCCCATCATCCTGGGAGGAGCCACCGCTCCCACCCTGGCTGCTGGCCAGGGGCTCCCTCGACACGCCGCCATCCCCCTCAAGCTGATCCATGTTGAATCCGATGAAGAAGGCGGCATCCTCATCCACTATCAACTTTAAGGCGGCCAACCGCCTGCGGAGAAAAACATGACCACGTTCACCCACAAACAGATCGAAATCATCCTTGAAGAAAACTGCTGCCACGAATGCGAAGGCATTGGCAAATAAAGTCTGCGTGCGCATTGAAGCCATTGCCGAACTGCCCACCCGTTTTGGCGACTTTCACATCGTCGCCTTCTGGAACAACCGTGACGCCAAAGAACACGTTGCCATCGTCAAAGGCGAAATCATCGGCGCCGAAGACGTTCCCGTCCGCCTGCACTCCGAATGTCTGACCGGTGACGTGCTCGGCTCCCTGCACTCCGAATGTCTGACCGGTGACGTGCTCAGCTCCCTGCGCTGCGACTGCCGCGACCAGCTCGAAAGCGCCCTCAAAATGATCGGCCAGATGGACAAGGGCATCCTGCTCTACCTGCGTCAGGAAGGTCGCGGTATCGGCCTGATCAACAAAATCCGCGCCTACAGCCTGCAAGATCGCGGTCTGGATACCGTGCAGGCCAATTTAGCCCTCGGCTTTCGCGACGATGAGCGCGACTATGCCATAGCCGCCCACATGCTCATGTCGCTCAAAGTCAAATCCATTCGCCTCATCACCAACAACCCGCACAAAATCGAACAACTCACCCAACACAGCATCAAAATCACCAGCCGCATCCCCCACATCATGCCGCCCAACGAACACAACCGCTTCTACCTGGAAACGAAAGCGCGCAAATCAGGCCACCTGATCGACCTCCACGGTAAAACTCACCTGCCCGAACAACCCGACGAACCCATCATCGCCGGCACAGAAAAAGCCCAACTGGAGTCCTCAAATGAATAAAATCGTTGTCCTCAGCGGCGCCACCGGCGGATTAGGTCAGGCCACTGCCCGTGCATTTGCTGAACAGGGCGCATCCCTGGCACTTTTGGGGCGCAGAGCCGATGCCCTGGATTCCGTGGCTCGCGACCTGAACCTGCCCCGCGAACGAATCTCCACCCACGCGGTGGATCTGCTCGAGGCGCCAGCGCTTCACGCCGCCGCCGAGGCGGTTACCGCGAAATGGGGTGCCACCCACATCCTGATTCATCTTGTCGGCGGCTGGACAGGTGGGCAACCCTCACAGAAACCGCGCCAGCCGATTTCCAGGCGATGATCGTCCAACACGCCCAAACCACCTTCAACCTGTTTCAAGCCTTTGTGCCCTCCCTGTTGCGTAGCGGCTGGGGGCGGGTGCTCACCGTCTCGGCGCCGGTAGCCAGCCGTCCGGTCGCGCGGCGAGGCGCCTATGCGGCGGGTAAAGCCGCTCAGGATGCCCTCGTCCTCACCCTGGCAGAGGAACTGCGCGGCAGCGGAGTCACAGCCAACATCCTCGTCGTCAATTCCATTGACCTGGAAAACAAAGGCACGGGCGCCACACCCAAAGAGATCGTCGCCGCCATGCTGTACCTGTGCTCCGCCGATGCGGGGCGAGTGAATGGCGTGCGCTTGCCATTGCTCTAACCCCACCCTGACGCACTCGCTCCTTTGCCATTAGAATCAAGGCGTGCCGCCCCTCGCCATTTTCCTGCTGTTTCTTTCCGCCCTGCTTCACACCACCTGGAATTTTTTACTCAAACGTTCTGTTGAAAAGAACATGGCCACCTGGTGGCTGGTAATGGTGGGGGGGTGAGCTCGCTCGTCCTTTTGCTCTTCATCGGCCTGCCGCCACAGCAAATTTGGGGGGTTGTCTTCTTCAGTGTGCTGGCAGAAACCATCTATTTCATCCTGCTTTCCCGCGCTTACCAGGTGAATGATTTTTCGTTGGTTTACCCAATCGCCCGCGGCGCAGCGCCAGCCTTCCTGGCGATCTGGTCTTTTTTGTTTTTGAAAGAAAGGCCCAGTTCGGCAGGGATGATGGGACTGGCATTGATCATCGCCGGGCTGCTATTGATTGGCCTCAGCACCCTGTTGCAAACTGGCCTGTGCCGGCTTCAGTTGAGTGGTGTTGGGCTTTCCCTGGCGCTGGCTCTGGTGATCTCAATCTACACGGTCATTGATGGCGCCGCCGTGAAGCGTAGCCCAGCGCTGCCCTATGCTCTGATGATCTTCAGCCTGGTTCCCGTGCCTCTTACTCCCTGGATGTTGCGCCAGTATCGCTGGTCACGTTTGCTCACAGTCTGGCACAAGCACAAAGTCAGCCTGGTGCTCAGTGGCCTGCTGGGAATTGTGGCCTATTTGCTGGCGCTAGCGGCTTATTCCATTGCGCCCTTGAACTATTCTGGTGCAGTGCGCGAGGTGAGCGTTGTTTTGGGGGCCTTGAGCGGCTGGTTGTTGCTGGGTGAAAAGTTTGGCCCGCTGCGGCTGAGCGGATCGCTTTTGATCTTTGCCGGCATTCTGGCTATTGCAATGTATGGCTAATGTAAAGCAACGTTTTTGGTTGAGTTCCGTATAATGAATGAAAAGTAAATATTGATCCACAGATGAGAGGAGAATCCCATGAACGTCACAAGCATCTTCCAAACGCTGGCAGGATTTGCCTGGATCGGCTTTATCGCCGCAGTCGTGCTGGTGCTGTTACGCGCCGGCCGCGGCCAGGGCGTGCGCGGCCTGGTGGGGCTGCCCATTTTCCTGCTGGTCCTTGCCCTGGTACTGACCACGTTGAGCGCGGGCCTGGTATTTTTGCAGGCTGATCAATACGGCGTGGTCATTTCGGCGTTGCAACCCAACGGTTATCGTCCGCAACCGTTAGCGCCCGGCCTGCACTGGATTGTGCCCTTTGTGGAGCACGTACAACCGTATTCGGTGGCCCGGCGCACATACACCATGTCGGTGGCTGAGGCCGAGGGCCAGGTACGCGGCGATGATTCGATCGAAGCGCGCACCAAAGATGGGCAGCTGGTGCACATTGACGCATCGGTGATTTACTCGATTGACCCGGCGCGTTTGATCGATCTGCACATCACCTGGCAGAACCGCTATGAAGATGGCGTGGTTCGTCCGCTGGCGCGCTCGGCAATACGCGATGCCGTTTCGCAGTTTGGCGTGGAGGAGATCGTCAGCACCAAGCGCGCCGAGTTGGAGAAAATGATCGCCACGACGATTGAACAAGGCCTGATGCGCAATAACCTGACGCTCAACGACTTTCTGCTGCGCAACATTCGCTTCAGTGATGAATACGCCAAGGCGGTAGAACAAAAACAAATCGCCGAGCAGCAAGCTCTGCAGGCCAAGTTCATTGTTGAACAGAAAAAGCAAGAGGCCGAGCAAGCCCGGCAAGTCGCGCAGGGTCAGGCAGATGCGGCAGTGATCGCGGCCAAAGGGGAAGCCGAAGCGCGCCTGATTCAGGCACAGGCCGAGGCCCAGGCCAATCAATTGCTGGCGCAATCACTCACACCTGAACTGGTGCAATATCTTTACGTCATTAAGCTGGCATCTGGTGTGCAAACGATCTTTGTCCCCAGTGGTGATCAATTTATCCTGCCCCTGCCAGCACCGAAGTAGGTTTTATCGCTTTTGCTCGAATTTTCTCGAATTTCTTGAAAATTCGCAACATTCGTGTCATTCGATGCAGAATCAGGAATTACAAATAGTGACTAACGAAAAAGCATCCGAAATCTCTAAAGATTTCGGATGCTTTTTTGCCTTCTTCCGCACCCTCCACTAATCGGCTTCGCTAACCAGCACCTCGATCGGGAAATGATCGCTAAATCCATTTTGGTTGACCGGTTTTCCCATCCCGCCAAAACGAACCGGCGTAGTGCTATTGCTCGGCTTGAAGATGTTTACCGCTTCGGGCAAAATTTTGATTGGGGAATCGGCTTTCAGCAAATTCCTGTTGGCTAAAAACTGGTCGAGAACGTTCGGGCCATCGTAATATGAGTCAGTAATCCCTGTCCCAACAAGGGCCACATCAGGTTGAGGAAATACGGGATCCGTCCCCGCAGCACTTTGGATTTTGTCCGTTCGGCGAGTGCGTAATTGGTAATCGATTCGTTGAAGGGTTCATCGTTGAAATCACCCATGGCCAGCACGGGCGTTTCGCTGCCGAGGACCTGGAGGATACGCTCATGGAAGTAGGCCAGCGTTTCACCTGCGATGGCGCGATAGGCCTCCGATTCGCTTTCATCGCCGAGGCGCGAGGGCCAGTGATGACAAAGGCGGCTTCTTCTTTTTTTTCGCTGATCTTCTCGCCGAACACCGGGCCAGAAGCGTTGGCCACTTTGGCGGCAATGGCCAGCAAGACTTTTAATTGACTCGCCCTGTCACTTATGGTATTATCTCACCACAATTAAATAGCCCTAAACGGCGCTCTTATCCAGAGAGGCGGAGGGACCGGCCCTGTGAAGCCTCAGCAACCTGTTTTAGTCCGGCAGTCAGTAGTCCAGTGGTCGAATTGTCTGTTACCAGCAAACCGACGAGGCGACTACTGGACAAGCGACTAAACGACTCATTCAAGGTGCTAATTCCGGCAGTAGGGATAACCGCAAGGTTATCTAACTTTCTGGAAGATGAGAGGGCAGCCTGCAATGCACGCATATTGCCCTTTCTTGCCAGAAGGGGCAATTTCATTCTTAAACGAGGTGTAAACAAATGAGCACAACTTTTATGACTTCCCCTAAGTTACTGTTCACGTCCGAATCTGTGACCGAAGGTCACCCGGACAAAATCTGTGACCAGATCTCCGATGCCGTCCTCGACGCCTGTCTGGAACAAGACCCTTACTCGCGCGTCGCCTGCGAGACTGCCACCAAAACCGGCTTCGTCATGATGCTTGGCGAAATCACCACCCGCGCCAATTTCAATTATGACGAACTGGCGCGCAAGGTGTTGCTGGATATCGGTTATGATGACAGTGAAAAAGGCTTCGACGGAAATACTTGTGGCGTGCTGGTCGCCATTGCCAAACAATCTGGGGATATTGCCATGGGCGTGGACAAATCGCTGGAAGCCAAATCCGGTGAAATGAGTGAAGAAGAGATCAACTCCATCGGCGCTGGCGATCAGGGCATGATGTTCGGCTATGCCTGTAACGAGACCCCCCAGTTGATGCCGATGCCCATCTACCTGGCTCATAAGCTCACCCGCCGCCTGACCGAATTGCGCAAAAATGGCACGCTTCCCTGGCTGCGCCCGGATGGTAAAAGCCAGGTCACCGTGGAATATTCGTATGGCAAGCCCAAGCGCATTGACACAGTATTGATCAGCACCCAGCACGCCCCCGATATCTCCCACGGCGAAATTCGCGAAGCGGTCATTGAACACGTGATTATGCCCACCCTGCCCAAAGAACTGTTGGATGGCGACCTCAAAATTTACGTCAACCCGACCGGGCGCTTTGTGATCGGCGGCCCGATGGGGGATTCTGGCGTCACTGGACGTAAAATCATCGTAGATACTTACGGCGGCATGGGACGTCACGGCGGTGGTTGCTTCAGCGGCAAAGACCCGACGAAAGTGGATCGCTCTGCGGCGTATGCCGCCCGTTGGGCCGCCAAAAACGTGGTCGCGGCCGGCCTGGCCGATCGCGCTGAAATCCAGGTAGCGTACGCCATCGGTGTGGCGCATCCCCTTTCGGTCAACGTCGAAACCTTTGGCACGGGCAAAATTCCCGATGAAAAGATCGCCGAGTTGATCCTCGAGCACTTCGATCTGCGCCCCGGCGCCATCATCCGCGACCTGGATTTGCGCCGTCCCATCTACCGCAAGACGGCTGCCTACGGCCACTTCGGGCGCGAGGACGTCGAATTCCCCTGGGAACGCACCGACAAAGCTGAGGCCCTGCGCAAAGCAGCCGGCCTGTAAAACAAAAACCTTCCGAGGCCTCGGGCTTCGGAAGTTTTTATTTCAGGGTTGTTCCAGGCCATGCGCCTCCAGCCAGGCCGCATCGGAAAGAATTTCACGGGTTGCCCCATCCGCCGCAACGCGACCGTCATCCAGCACAATCGTGCGCGGAAACAATTCCTTGACCATGGCCATATCATGGGTAGAAACCAGCATCGTGATCGGCAAGTCATGCAACAGGCGAATCAGCGAGCGACGGGCGCGCGGGTCAAGGCCTGCCGTAGGCTCATCCAACACCAGAATTTGCGGCCGCATCGAAAGAACCGTCGCGATCGCAATCCGCTTCTTCTCCCCCGTGCTTAGATGATGCGAAAGCCGATTGGCATACGCCGACATGCCTACCGCCGCCAATGCCTCCTCCACCCGGGCACGCACTTCCTCTTCCGGCAGTCCCATGTGAAGGGGGCCAAAAGCCACATCCTCGAACACCGTAGGGGAAAAGAGCTGATCATCCGGATTCTGGAAGACGAGTCCCACCATTGCCCGAATCTCCGCCAAACGGCCCGGCGTAAGGCGCACCCCGCCAACGTGAATCTCGCCCTGGCCGAGGAGAATCCCGTTCAGGTGCAGCATCAGCGTGCTTTTTCCAGCGCCGTTTGGCCCCACCAGCGCCACTTTATCCCCTTCAGCCAGACAAAAAGAGACACCGCGCAAAGCCACATGACCATCGGGATAGGCAAAATGCAAATCGCGCACCTGCAAAATATCGCCATCGTGTTCCAGGGTAATAGCAATCGGTTTTGTTTGATGTTGAACAGGATTCATCGCAACCAGCCAATCAATTGAATCATCACCAAAATCGTCAAAAACAAGCACAATATCAGCCAATCGCGGCGAGTGAAGAGATGAGGATGGAGAGTCCGCAAATGGCCAGAAAAGCCTCGCGCCAGCATGGCATTATAAATGCGCTCAGAACGTTCGTAACTGCGCAGGAACAACTGCCCGGCCATGTAACCGGTCACCCGGCCTCGCCACCACACGCTCCCGCCGGACCTCTGGCCGGGCGCGGCCGCCGAACGCGCTTGCCTGGCTCGCAGCATTCTCAGCACCTCATCCCCCAGGACAAAAAGATAGCGGTACAAGAACGCCAAGATTGTGGTCAGCACACCCGGCACCCGCAAGTGCTCCAAGGCATGGATCAGATCGGGGAATGGTGTGGTCACCACCAGCAAGATCCCCATCTGCACCGAAAGCCAGGAGCGTAAAAGCACGCTCAAAAAGCGAATCACGCCCACATCGGTCGGAATCAGGCTCAGACCGAGGATGTGCCATTCGGCCAGGGGATGCCCTTGCGGCGAGAAAATGGCACTCACCGCCGCAAGCGCAAAAGGCAGAGCAACAAACGAACGTTTGAATGTAAAACCCAGCCCCAAGGCTGCAAGGTCATTCGCAATGAGCAGCACCAGCCAGGAGACCACAAACGCCAACCAGGCCCCATCGGGTAACAGCGCATTGGAAGCGATGAACCCTACCGCCGCCACCACTTTGAGACGCGCATCGAGGCGATGCACCAGGCTTTCGGCATAATGGTAACGATCAAAAGCGTCAAAGTGGGTCATCTATTTCCACGCAACGAGCGAGCCAGCAGAATCATCAACGAGAACACCACCAGCACACCTACCACGCCAGCGACAATTGTAGAAAGTGGGGTTGGCCCCAGCAGAGGAAGGGTGTAATCGGGCAAAACTTGAAATGGCATACTCTGGGCGCGATGTAAAAAGCCTGCATCGGCCGCCACGCGTTCCAGGCCATCGGGGTACGCTGAGGCCAGCGGAGAGAGCAACGCCGCCAGCAAGGCCAGAGCCAGGCCAACATACATCCAGCCCCGGCCTCCCTTCTCCGTCGTAGCCTCCCCCCTCAACAAATCGGGACGGGCCTGTTGAATGAAAGCCAGCGCGGCCACAGTGATGATCGCTTCACCGACGCCAATCAAAGCATGAACGCTCAGCATGGCCGGAATGACGATCTGCAGGCGCGAAGTGCCGCTCAGCCACAATTGCAAGGAGGCACTCAACGCCGCACTCATAGTAGCCACCCAGGCTGCCACGGCGGCCATCCCCAGGCGTAGGTTTTTCGGAGCAGAAGCCACCAGGCGATACAGGCCGAACCCAATGGCCGCGGTGAGAATGCCCATATTGAAGATGTTGGCCCCCATCACCAGCAAGCCACCATCCTGAAATAACAAGCCCTGCACCGCTACCACGGCTGTCATCACCAGAATGGCCGCCCACGGGCCGAGCACCATCGCCGCCAGTGCCCCTCCCAAAAAGTGACCCGAAGTGCCTCCTGCCACCGTAAAGTTAAGCATTTGGGCAGCAAAAATGAACGCCGCCATCACACCCATCAGCGGAATTTGCTTTTCACCCAGCGATTGTCTCGTTTTGGAAATCGCCAGGCCGACCACAACGAGCGTGAGCGCCCAAAAGAACAATGAAATTCCCAGGCTCAAAAAACCATCCGGGATATGCATGGGAGCAGGGGAATACAACATCTGGACCTCCTATAGAGTTACTTTATCATAACCGCCAAGATTTTGTAGAGCGACATTCATGTCGCTTTAGGTTGCGGAATGAATTCCGCACTACA
>JBMFPJ010000051.1:0-9157 GCA_049969175.1 Anaerolineae bacterium
GCATAAATTATGATTGAACTGCAAACACGTCATTTGAGCGTAGAGCTCAGCGTACCCCATCCCCGGTCGGAGAGACGAAATGTGCCGTATGGGTTGGCGTAGAGCAGCCTTTCGAGACTGTTAGACCGGCTGGAAGGCCTGTTCCACATCTGCTCACGGCGTGCCCCGTGCCCACTCGGCAATCGCCCGAATGTCCTCTGGCGTTGTGCGGCAACAACCACCGATCAACCGCGCCCCGGCGTTGTACCACTCGCGGGCCTGCTCGCCAAATGCATCACAGGCGGGCTGACCGTCCCAATCCCCTTTCTCCGCGTCATAATTTTCGCCAGAGTTCGGGTAAGCCAGCACGGGTTTCTTTGTTGCCTGGCGCGCCTCGGCAATCAGCGCCGGGATAAAGCGCGGCGAAGTGCAATTTACCCCCACTGCCACTACCTGCGGACTGGTCTCCACTGCTTGCACACAATCTCTCAGCAAATCCCCCTCCCAAATATGCGCATCATCGCGGCAGCTGAAACTGATCCAGGCTTGTGCCTGAGGAAACTCCCGCAGCAACTCCACCAACGCTTCCGCTTCGATCCGGCTAGGGATCGTCTCGCAGGCCAAAAGGTCCGGCCCCGCTACGAGCAGGGCGGCCATGCGCGGGCGGTGGAAATCCATCAATTGGGTTTTGCTCAAACCATATCGACCGCGATATTCCGATCCATCAGCCAAAAACGCTCCATACGGTCCAATCGAAGCAGCGACCAGCGGGCGAGGACGGCCCAGCCGATGAGCCTCCACGCTCCAAAACTGATCACGTGCCTGTTTGGCCAGTTCCACTGAGCGCTGAATCAGCGCCAGCGCCTCTTCCCTGCTCAGGCCGCGTCGCATGAAGCCCTCGACAGTGGCCTGATAACTGGCGGTAATGGCACAATCGGCCCCAGCCAGGAAATAATCATAGTGCACCTGGCGAATCAGCTCGGGTTGTTCGAGCAAAATTTTGGCCGACCACAGCGGGTCTTTCAGGTCGCAGCCGCGCCGTTCCAGCTCGGTGGCCAGCGCGCCATCAATCACGAAAACACCGTATGTTTGCAAAATTGCCTCAATCGGGTTCATTCTGCCTCCGCAAAAATCATACCACGTTGGCCCAAAAGTTTGTGATAAACTGCTGTTTTGAGAAAATACAGGAGAATTCTGATGTCCTTGTTCCTCAAAGCGGATCGCGAACAATCGGCGCGGCGCCGTCACCCCTGGGTTTTTTCCGGGGCGGTTCACCATCTGGACGATGAGCCGGCTGCCGGTGCAACGGTGGAGGTTTTCTCCTCCCGTGGCGACTTTCTTGGCCGGGCGGCGTACTCGCCTTCTTCCCAAATTCGGGCGCGCTTTTGGACCTTTGCTGACGAGAGCGTAGACGCGGCTTTCTTCCGCCGACGCATTCGAACCGCTTTGCAGATGCGCCGCATGCTCCATCTCGAACAGGCTTCCAACGCCTTTCGGCTGATTTACGCCGAATCGGATAGCCTGCCCGGCCTGATTGTGGATCGCTACGGGGATGTGTTAGTCTTACAAGCGTTGACCGCCGGCGCCGAGTTCTGGAAAGAGACATTGGCCGATCTTCTGCTGGAAGAGAGTGGACTTTCGGTTATTTATGAGCGTTCGGATGCCGATGTGCGCTCGCTAGAGGGGCTGACGGCGATCAGTGGGTTGTTGCGGGGTTCGCTTTCGCTGCCTCATGCTGTGATTCGTGAACATGATTTGCAATTCAAAGTCAACTTTGCCGCAGGGCATAAGACCGGTTTTTACCTGGATCAGCGCGCCAACCGTTTACGGGTGCGGCAACTGGCTCAGAGCCGCGATGTGTTGGATTGTTTCTGTTATACGGGTGGGTTTACGGTCAATGCGCTGGCGGGTGGGGCGAAATCAGTGCTTTCGGTGGATTCTTCGGCGGAAGCGTTGGCCCTATGCCGGGAAAATGTAGCGCTCAATGGGTTGCCGGCTGAGCGGCACGAGACTCTGGAAGGAGATGTCTTTCATCTCTTGCGCCGTTTCCGCGACGAGGGTCGAACGTTCGATATGATCATCCTGGATCCACCCAAATTTGCGCCCACTGCGGCGCAGGCCGAAAAAGCCGCGCGCGGTTACAAGGACATCAATTTGCTGGCGTTCAAGCTGTTACGTCCAGGTGGCTTGCTGGTTACCTTTTCCTGTTCAGGTGGGGTGGATATGGTGCTCTTTCAAAAGATCGTTGCCGCGGCGGCGTTAGACGCTGGCGTGGAGGCGCAAATTATCGAGCGCCTTTCGCAAGCAGCGGATCATCCTGTGCTGTTGAGTTTCCCCGAGGGCGAATATTTGAAAGGTCTGGTCTGCGTGCGAGTAAGGTGAGGCGATATTCCATGTGAAAGAGTGTGGTCAATGCAGATGTTTGGCACTTTAATTCATTTTTCCTCACCCAACGAGGCAATGGCGCGCAACAGACCAAAGATGAGCATGCCCAGCTTGAGGCCTTCGCCGGTGGTCAGGGCGGTGGGACGTTCGCTTTTTTCGGCGCGACGGGTGAGCAACAGAGCAGCAATCAGACCAGTAAAGGCGCCAATCAGAGCGCCGCTGAGCAGGATTTTGCCTTTGTTTTCCATGATTTTATTTCCTCCTGAAAATGGCTTGTAGGCTGGCGCTCAGCCCTTCGATGAAAAAAATGGGTTGCACGGCAGCATTGCTGATGCCGCGCACACGGGCCGCGCCGCGGAAGGTGTAATCTTGTACCAGGGCGGTATAGGTGGGGAGGACGTTGAGCAGACGGGCCAGAAGATAGATGAACCCCCCGAGCAACAGCAAAAAGAACACCCCGGCGAACAACAAAGGAATCACGATCCAGATGGTGGAGATAGCTGCCCAGCGGGCCACGTCTCCGCCCGCGCCAAAGGTGGCCAGGCTGATCAGGGTGATCAGCCCGAAGCAGGCCATCACTGAAAGACCCACCGGCAGGATGATTTGCCACAATACCTGCCTGCGGTGTTCCTGATAAGAAGCGTGTTTAACAGGGGGGGGGATGACTTTCATGGTTGTATTTTAGCATGAAGTAACAACCGCACAGGGCAAACGCAATCATTTCCGTCCATGAGCTGAGATGGCTTCTGCCTGGGTAACCGTTCAGTCATAGACAAATGTCATTGCGAGGGGGGCGCTTAGGCGCCACTCCTCGCAATGACATGCCTGAATAGATACCAATCACCAATTCGTCTCATGATGTGGTGTATTTCCACCGAAGGATCTCCCTTCGCGTTCGCTCGCAATGACACATTAAACCTGTGATTTCGTGAAAGCAGTCTTGTCGGAAACTACTTTATAAAACTTCAGCGCCGATTGCGCAGGAAAGTGGGGATGTCCAGGTCATCGCTGTTGATGGGCGGCAGAGGCCGTTCGGCGGGTCGTGGATCGGTTTCTACGCTGACCGATTCGGTGGGGCGAAAGCTAGCGGCTGGCCGCTCGTTGCGAGGGGCGACTCGCTCGATGGTCCGACGCGGCATACCGCTGCGTTCGAAACCGGTGGCAATGACCGTGATGCGGATTTCGTCGCCCATCTCCGGGTTGATGACCGCACCGAAGATCATGTTCACGTCGGGGTGAGCCGTCTCGCGGATGATGGCCGCCGCCTGGTTGACCTCGAAGAGGGTCAGGCTGGGACCGCCGGTCACGTTGAAGAGCACGCCGCGGGCGCCGTCAATGGTGATGTCGAGCAGGCGGCTGGAAATGGCCTGTTCGGCAGCGATCTTGGCGCGATCTTCGCCGGAGCCGCGGCCAACAGCCATCAGCGCCGCACCGCCTTCGGACATGATGGCGCGCACATCGGCGAAATCCAGGTTGATCAGGCCGGGAATGGTGATCAATTCTGAAATGCCCTGGATGCCCTGGTGAAGAACTTCATCGGCCATGCGGAAGGCGTCTTGCAGACTGGCTTTTTTGTCCACCAGTTGCAGCAGGCGGTCATTGGGAATGGAAATGAGGGTGTGGGCATGTTCTTTCATCTTGGCGATGCCCATCTCCGCGGCCTGGGCGCGCCGACCGCCCTCAAAGGTGAAGGGGCGGGTGACCACGCCGATGGTCAGTGCGCCGACTTCTTTGGCCACCTGGGCCACGATGGGAGCCGCGCCGGTGCCGGTGCCGCCGCCCATCCCGGCAGTGACGAAGACCATATCCGCGCCCTTGAGCACATTGTATAGTTCTTCGGCTGATTCTTCAGCGGCCTTGCGCCCGACCTCCGGGTCGCCGCCTGCGCCCAGGCCGCGGGTCAATTTGTCGCCGAGGCGGACGCGGATGGGGGCTTTGGAGAGGGCGAGGGCCTGGGCATCAGTGTTGGCGACGATAAATTCCACGCCCTCGATGCCTTCTTCGATCATGCGGTTGACGGCGTTTTGCCCGCCGCCGCCCACGCCGATTACTTTGATGCGGGCAAAGGCTTCAGTGGGTTGGTTTTTTCGGGTTACGTCCATTTTGTTCCTCCTGGCAGCTGAGTTGCCATTGATCTAATAAAAACAGGATACGATTTCGCCTTGGCGGCGATTGCTTACGGTAGTAAACGCTTCAACCAGTTCTTGATGACATCTATGCTCATCGGGCTCTCTCCTTTCGCGCCGCGCTTGCCACGTCGGCTGTCTCCGCTTTGAAAGTCTTGTGCGTGCATAGTTAACGCCCAGCGCAGCAAGCCTACGCTGGTGGAATAAGCGGGTGAGTTCAAACGGTCGGTCAGACCGGTCAGGTTTTCGGGCCGGGCGGTGCGGACACGCATACCCAACACATCTTCGGCCAGACGGGTGATGCCTGGGAGGGCGGAGGTGCCGCCGGTGAGTACCATGCCGGCGGGGAGCAGGCCATCATAGCCAGAGCGTTTGATCTCCTGCAGAATCAGGCTGAAGGTTTCCTCGACACGGGCCTCGATGATATGCGCCAGGTCTTGCCGGCTGATTTCGATAGGGCGGTCTTCGCCAAAAGGTCGGATGGTGAAGTATTCTTCTAGCCCAACCTCGGCGCGAATAGCATGGCCTTGCTGCTTTTTTACTTCCTCCGCCTGTTGAATGGGGAGGCGCAGGCCATGAGCAATATCCTGAGTGATGTGATTGCCACCCACGGCGAGCACCATGGTGTGCCACACGTCACCATCCACGTAAATGGCCAGGTCGGTGGTGCCACCGCCAATATCACAGACAGCCACCCCCATCTGCCGTTCTTCTTCGGTGAGGACAACCTCTGCCGAAGCCAGTGGATTGAGTACAAACTGTTGCACTTCCACCCCAGCCGCGCCCACACACTGACGCAGGTTTTCTACTGTGGCGGCTGCGGCGGTGATGATGTGGGCTTCCACTTCCAACCGATAGCCGTGCATCCCCAGCGGGGTGCGAATACCATCCTGGCCGTCCACGCTGAAGCCGCGCTGGATGACGTGGATGATTTCCCGGTCGTGCGGAATGGCCACGGCACGGGCCTGATCCAGGGCGCGCAAGATGTCAATTTCCTCGATCACCCCAAAGGGAACGGCAATCGCTCCCCGGCTGTTGACCGAGGAAACATGTGCTCCTGCCAGGCTCACCAGCGCAGAGGTGATTTCCAGCCCGGAGGTCTGTTCGGCTTTTTCCACCGAACGAGTAATGGCCTGCGAGGCTGCTGCCAGGTCCACAATAGCGCCTTTGCGAATGCCCTGCGAGGGCTCAATGCCAACGCCCAGGATGCGCAATTTTTGCTCATCCTCCATGCGCCCGATGAGGGTGCAGACTTTGGTCGTGCCAACGTCAATCCCAACGACAATCTCTTCCATCACTCTGCCATCCGATAATAGGGAGCATCAGGGTAGGCCACGCTGATCAGGGCGGGAGTCAGGCCTCGTTGGGTCAGCGAGGCGGCCAGCGCCTGATACACCCGAAGTTTGAGTGGAATATTCTCCGCTTGAGTCCCAAAGAAGACGCGCCAGCCGTGGGGATCGCTCCACCCCAGGCCGTAACGCGGGTCATACAACATCACTGTTCCGCCGGGCAGGTCGCTGGCCAGGGCCTGAATCATGGCGACCATTTGCGGAGAAAGGAAGGGCGCCGGCGAGAGCGGATCGCTGGCCACGCCTCCGTTGGCGGGTGGTGTGCCGAGCGCTACCACCGGGATAAGTCGCGGCGTCTCCCCGCGCGGACGGAAGGCCACCCCGTTGGCGTCAATCCAGGTATAGCCTTCCCCTTGTTGCCACAAAATGACCGGTTGTCGTTCTTCCACAATCACCGAGACGCGGTTGGGCAGGCCAATTTTCACCTTCGCCGAGCGCAATTCGGGGTAACTCAGACGCAGACGCATCTCCAAATCGGCTGGGCGAAGCAAAAAGATAGGCTGCCCACTGATAGCCAGCGCAGCGTTGATCTCCACCGGGCTGAGGCGTTGAGCGCCCACCACCTCCGCTTCGCCCACGCGGAAGATGGGGGAGAAGAACAGGAAGGAAAGTAGTGCTCCCAGGGCTACGACCAGGAACAGCGCCATGGACGACCAGGTGAACTGCCAGCCGCTCTGTCGCGGTACATACCACTGTGCCTGGGAACTGACGACGGCCTGGAAGCGGCGCTTCCCCCCGCTTTGCGGGCGGACAAACGACTGCCCGCTGGCGCGAGTGGTAACCGGTGGCAAGGGCCGATAGGTGCTTTGTTCCACTTTCCGACGCGTCTTTTGGTGGCTGCGGCGCAAGCGAACTTCCTCTGCCCGGCTCAGAGATGGCTTTTGCCTCATGCGTTCCTCCGAAAGGTGCGTTGTGTGCGGTCGCGCTCGGCTTTGCGTTGCAGGGCCAGCTCGATCAAGCGATCCAGCAACTGAGAGTAGGGCAGGCCACTGGCCTCCCAGAGTTTGGGATACATACTGATCTGGGTGAACCCCGGAATGGTGTTCACTTCGTTGAGATACACCTGCTGTGTATTCCTCTCCACCAAAAAATCTACCCGTGCCATGCCGGCGCAATCCATGGCGCGATAGGCGCGCACGGCATACTGGCGAATAGTTTCACTCAATTCTGCCGGCAGCTCAGCCGGTATCAGCAAGCCAGAGGTGCCATCCAGATATTTGGCCTCATACGAATAAAATTCTCGGCTGGGCAAAATTTCACCGGGTAGCGAGGCCTGGGGGTATTCATTCCCCAGCACACTGACTTCGATCTCGCGCGGCTGATGTATGCCGCGCTCCACCAGCACGCGTCGATCGTAGAGGGCCGCCTCTTGCAGCCCCTCGCTCAACTCGGCGCGGGAACGACATTTGCTGATTCCCACCGAAGAACCCAGGTTGGCCGGTTTGGTGAAAAGCGGGTAAGGAGCCATGGCCTCGGCGCGGGCGATCACCGCCGAAAGGTCCTGCTCGATTTCGCTGCGCAGCACCAGGATCGATTCCACCACCGGGATGTCATTGGCGCGCATCACATCTTTGAAAATGCCCTTGTCCATGCCCACGGCCGAACCGACCACACCCGCGCCCACATAGGCTGCATCGGCCATTTCCAACAGCCCTTGCAAGGTGCCGTCTTCGCCAAATGTACCGTGCAACACCGGAAAGTACACATCCACGTCACTGAATTTCTCCAGCCCCTCGGCGCGCCAGCGATATAAACCGGGACGAGAAGGGTCGGCAAACAAGAAAACCGGCTCTAACTCACTCCAATCGCCCTGGCTAAATTTCTCCAGCACATGTTCTCCGCTCAGCCAGTGTCCCTCCTGGGTGATGCCAACTTGAAGCACCTCATACTTTTCGCGGTCGAGAGCGGCGAGCACCGAGCGCGCCGACATCAGCGAAACTTCATGTTCGCCGGAGCGCCCTCCAAAGAGGAGGGCAATTTTGAGTTTGTGCTGAAGGTCCATCATGTCTCACCACTCACCAATCAGCTCAATTTCCAGTTCCAGTTCAATGCCGAATTTCTCGGCCACCGCGCGGCGGGCCAGTTCGATCAGGGCGCGCACATCCCTGGCGCGTGTCTCACCGTGGTTGATAAAAAAATTGGCGTGCAGCGGGCTGATCTCCGCGTTGCCGATGCGGGTACCTTTCAGGCCGGCCGCCTCGATCAACCGCCCGGCGAAATCGCCCGCTGGGTTTTTGAACATCGAACCCATGCTGGCTCCTGGCGGCTGGGTGGCCTTGCGGCGCTGGCTAAACGCCTCGATCCTGGCAACGACTTCTTCCTTCGGCGCCCGGCTCAAGGCCAGCTCTGCCGAAAGCACAATACCCCTGGCCTCACCCCGCTTGAGAACGCTGGTACGATAGCCGTACCCCATCTTCTCAACCGGCCAGGTTTCGCGGCCGCTTTCGGTGAGCACTTCGGCGCAGATCAGGCTGTGAGCGATGTCTCCTCCGAAGGCGCCGGCGTTGCCATACACGGCTCCGCCTAACGTGCCGGGGACGGTGGCTGCCCACTCCAGACCGCTCAACCCTTTCACTGCGGCGCGATGGGCGATCTGCGTCAGGCTGGCGCCCGCTTCAGCCCAGACTTTGGGCGGGTTGCCGCTAAAAAACTTGACTTCCTTGGCCCGATTCAGTATCACCACCCCGCGCACCCCGCGGTCGCTGACCAGCACATTCGAGCCGCCGCCCAGCAACAGGAAGGGCAGCTCGCGCTGGCGCAGCCACATCACGGCTTCGGCCAGCTCTGTGGCGGTGGTTACCGTCAGCAGAAAATCGGCCGGGCCGCCGATGCGCGCTGAGGTGTAGGGCGCAAGCGGAACGTTTGCTTGCACCCGTTCGCCAAAGTGAGCGCGCAACCTCTCGAGCGTGAGGGTGGAAGCAGTCATTCGCGGGTCAAGACTTTTCAATCAGGTGTTCGATTAGTCGTAAGACGATCTCTTCGCGCTGCTGCTCGTCGGCGGCTTGCCGGCGGGGGCGGGGCGATTGGGGACGAGCAGACAGGGGAGCGTGTTCACCCTCAGCGTTGACCAGCACCATTTTTAACGGGGGCAGGCCCAACGTCTCGGCTGGATACGTGCGTTTTTTCTCATCTGTCATGGTGACCTCTCTTCTCCTGTAAACCGGCCAGCACCTGCGCGCTGATCTGATCCGCATCTCCGGCAGAAAGCACCAGCACGATGTCGCCGGGGCGGAGATGTTGGAGCAGGTAGTCGCTGGTCGCTTGCAAGGTGGCGGTGAAATGCGCCGAAGGGTGGGGCATGGCGCTGACGATTTCGGC
>JBMFPJ010000052.1:0-9134 GCA_049969175.1 Anaerolineae bacterium
GTGCTTGCTGAGATAGGGTGAATTCTGCACATCAGGAATGACCAGAGGGTACCCCACATCCAGCGCCACAGCCGTGAGAGTCTTATCGGATGGCTGAACGTTCAAACGACGATAGTTCTCTGCTGGAAAACCATACGCCGCAAAGGGGATCGTTCGTCCGCGCTCCTCATCCCACAAAGTCAAAAAACAATTATCGGCGCCGATCAACTTTCCCAGGTGCTCCACCAAAAACTGCGCCATTTCAGACATATTGTTTTTTTCCAGCGCAGCGCGCAGAATTTCCTGAAGCAATTGCTGAATCTGCAAATTATGGCGCAGCTGATGCTCCATTTGGTTGCGCATCACGGCTGCACCAAAAGCCTCCGCGACGGTACGCAGAGCACTGATCTCGGCCTGGCTCCAGGAGCGTTCCTTCTCACAGTCATCAAAGCCGATAAAGCCCCAAAAGAGGTTTCCGCTGAAAATCGGGATGATCGCAATCGAGAGAATATTCTGTTCCTGTAACAATTCCCGCTCTTGCAGAGGCAAGGAGCGAACCGGCCCAAAGATGCTTTCGCCGCGCAGCAACACTTCCTCCCACCGACTGTAACCGGCCGCCCGCCAATCCAGGTCTTGCAGGGCCGGATTATCAATTTGCGGCGTTACCCCACTCTTCACCCACTCATAGCGTTGACTGACGCGCGGCACACCATCCCGCCCAATGTACCGCTCAAAGATATAAACGCGGCTGACATGGGCTGCCATGCCCAATTGGGCCAGTGCAAGGGGAATGTTTTTCTCCCACCCCGAAATTTCCAGAAAATTGGTGGCTGCTTTGCTCACCGCCAAAAGGATGGCCTCGCGGCGATACAGTTCCGCCTCGGTGCGTACTCGCTGGGTAACATCGTAAAAAATGACCAGATGCCAGGCATGATCAACGCTCTTCTCTTTGCTGGCAAATAACGGTGTCGCCACCACCTCGAAAACGCGTTCAGTACCCTCCACCTGCAGGTGCAAAACTGTGTTCTGCGGTTCGGTGGTGAGCACAAAAGGAAGAATATCACGGCAGGCAGCGCAAACCTGTTGAGCGCTTTCACCGATGCACTGCATGGCGTTTTTTCCCAGAATCTTCTCCGCGGCATGATTCATGTAAACCACGCGTTGGTTTTCATCCACCACTACAACGCCATCACGCAGCACGCGCAAAATCTCTGTTTGAGCCGGGGGCAAAATTTGCAACAGCCGATACCGACGCATCGCCCAGGTCACTGAAACAGCCGTCAATGTGAAGGCAAAAGGTGTGGGGTCCAGGTCGGGGATGGGATTCCAACCCATCAAGTAAATCACATTCCCCACCCAGGGGAAAAGCACCGCCAGCAAAAGCGCCACAATTTGCGCACGAAACAACGTCGGGGAGCGAAGAGCGCCCATCAGCAAAATCACGCTTCCCGCTCCCAGCATCAAATAAGCGTAAATTGCATATCCCCAAAAGAGCGGGCCATGTTCCAGCCCCAGCAGGGACAGGCCACGGTAAACGTTCAGCTCAACTTTTGAGTAATACAAGTGATGATAGTCATTCGTCCAGACTGCCAGCAAAGTAAAAAGTGGAATAATCAGCGCCAGAGCCTTATGCCGCCGGCTGAGCAAAGCACGCTGGCCCATAAATTCCAGTACAAACGTCAGCCAGAAGAATGGCACGACGACAATCCCCACATATTCCACCCTGGCCCAGAAATATTTGCCGAGCAAATCCTGCGAAAACATTTCCAGCGCCGAGGCAGCGGCCCACCAGGCCAGGCCTAGCATCAGCCAGGCAAAATAATTCGCCGCCGTTCGATACGCCCGCTGGTGCAAAGTAAAGAGGCCCAGCAAAGCATTCAACAAGGCCACCCCCACAAGCGCCAGGGAAAAAATGCCGGCCGGTGAAAGAAGGACGGAAGCCATTTTTCAGTAATTATGACACATGTCGCACATTTCGAATCACATCCTGCTCCCCCGCATCAGAGGATGCGACCGTGGTGTGGAAAACGCGCACCGCGCCCGCTTCTTTCAGCGACCCGGCAACGGATTCCGTCAAATGAGGCGGGATCAAAGCGATCATATTGCCTCCTCGCCCCCCACCCGAAAGTTTTGCTCCCCATGCCCCTGCCGCGCGCGCTGCATCCACCAGCCGATCCAGCTCAGGTGAAGAAACGGTCAGCTTTTGCAACAAAGCATGGTTGTGATTCATCAATTCCCCCAGCATTTGTGGCTGGTCATGTTCAAGAATCCGACGAGCCATAATCACCAGCTGACCGATTTCATCAAACACGCTCTCCAATTTGCGTTGATCGCTGAGCCACAGGCGGCGCACATCCGCCACCGATTGTTTCGTCGGCGCGGAAATGCCCGTATCAGCGATCAGCAAATTGAAAGGATGCCTCACCGCCAGGATTTCGATCGGATGCCCTTTGACAAAATATACCGGTCGCTCATAGGCAATGACCGTGTTGTCTATGCCGGAAGGGGTACCATGATGAAGTTTTTCAGTTTCAAAGGCCAGCTGATTGACCTGTTCTACCGACAGAGTGCCTCCCAGGTAAGCGCTCAGCGCACGAATCACCGCCACGGAGACCGCCGCACCCGATCCAAGCCCGGAAGCGACCGGGATGGTAGATTCGACACGCAAGATGAAAGGCGGGGGCACGGGAACGCTCAGAGCGGAGAGAACGCCCTGAATAACGGCAACCAACGGATGGTCGCCGCGCAGAGCCGAGAGTTCGCTCGCCAGCCCAATTTGGGGGGCTTCGATCCAGATTTTGCCGGATGGGTTTTCGCTTACGGTAGCGGTCGTCCGCAACCCATCCACGGGCAAGGCCAGGGCTGGTCGCCCATAGACAACCGCATGTTCCCCAAAGAGAATAATTTTGGCTGGTGCCGAACAGGTAATCATAGAAACTCAAGAAAGATAAAAAATGAGCAGCACGGCCAGGCTCCAGAAGGCAATGGTCAGTTGAAGAGGCCGATCGGACAATATCACCTCTTCGGGGGCACCGCCGCGATTGATCACCTGCAACAGGTACTGATAACGCATCACGCCATAGAGGATGAAGGGGATGGTGAGCATCATGGCATGATTTTCGGGCAAATTGACTGCCGAAAATGTGTACAGACTATAGGTAACAATGGTCACCGCCGATGCCAGGCTGATGATCTGATCGAGGAAGTTCAGGGTGTAACCATCCAGCACGCGGCGCTGATTGTTCGTCAGGCCGACCAGTTCAGAGAGTTCGGCGCGGCGCTTGCCCGTGCCAATGAGCAGAGAGAGGAAAACAGTGAAGATGTAAATCCACGGGGAAAAACGTTGGACTTGAATCAAAGTCACTCCAGCCGCGACGCGGATGACATAAAAGGAAGCCAGGACAATGATATCCATCAGCACGATGTGTTTAATCCAGCGTGAATAGGCGAGGTTGAGTAGAAAATAAAACAGGGAAATTCCGGCAAAGGCCGGCGAGAGCCAGTAAGCCAGCGGAAGGCAAACGACGAGCAACAAGCCAGCAAAAAGCCAGGCCAGCGGAATGGGCAAGGTGCCGGCAGCAATCGGTCGGTAGCGCTTGAGCGGATGATGGCGGTCAGCCTCTACATCGTTGATGTCATTGATGATGTAAACTGCACTGGCAAGCAAACTAAACAGGATTGCCCCGGCAACGGTGTGCAGGATGGCCTCTGTGTTGGTTAATTTTCGATCAAATACCAGGGCAGCAAAGATGAAAACATTTTTTGCCCATTGTTTGGGCCGCATCGTCTTGAACAGTGCCTTAAACATACAACAATTTTACCTTACCCATATTCGTTTGAACTTGTTTCCGCATTACAATTTGCTTATGACTAAAAAACGCCTGGATGTTTTGCTGGTGGAACAGGGACTGGCCGAATCGCGCACCAAAGCCCAGGCGCTGATCATGGCCGGACAGGTACGCGTGGATGGGGATCTGGTGCTCAAGCCAGCCACAGCAGTGAGCACGGGAAGTGGAATCCGCGTGGAAAGTGGCCCGCGGTACGTCTCGCGCGGTGGTGAAAAACTGGAGGCGGCGCTGAGCGCATTTCATCTGAATGTAAGCGGACGTATCTGTGCCGATGTAGGCGCCTCGACCGGCGGGTTTACCGATTGTCTGCTGCAACATGGTGCAGTCCGCGTCTATGCCATTGACGTGGGGAAAGGAATCCTGCACTGGAAGTTACGCAACGATCCTCGCGTAGTGCTGTTTGAAGAGACCAATGCCCGTCACCTGAAACAACTGCCCGAACCGGTTTCACTGGTAACCATAGACGCTTCGTTTATCTCACTCAAAGTGCTGCTGCCGGTTGTGCAGCATTGGTTGCAAGATGGAGAGGTGATCGCTCTCATCAAACCTCAATTTGAAGCCGGTCGGCGCGAGGTGGCGCGTGGCAAGGGAGTGATTCGCGATAGCGAAATTCATCGTCAGGTGTTGAACGATGTTTTGACCTTTGCCCAGACCCAGGGATGGCAAGTGCAGGGCCTCATCCGTTCGCCTATTTTGGGACCAAAGGGGAATACCGAATTCCTGGCCTGGCTAAGAGCCGGAGAGGGCGTAAAAACAAACGACCTCCATCTGCTGATTGAGGCCGCTTTAACATCTGAGGGACTTGCCTAATCTTCGGCAGCCCGTGCCACCTCATCGGCATCGAAGACCACTTCATCTTTGCCAGTCAGCTTTTCCACCATTTTGGCAGCAATCAGCTTTAAATGTCCGGGATGTGCCACAAAATTCAAATCATCAGCGGGCACGGCAAGCACCGGGCAGAGGGTGAAATTGTTGATCCAATCCTCGTAAAGTCGATTCAAACTCTGCAAATACTCCGCAGAAATGGTGCGCTCGTATTCGCGACCACGCAGCGAAATGCGGCTGAGCAAGGTAGGCACCGAAGCGCGCAAATAAATCACCAGGTCAGGCGGCGGGAGAAAGGCCATCACCGTTTCATACAGATCACGATACGTCTGATAATCGCGCGGCTGGATAAACCCCTGTAAAAACAGGTTCCGAGCAAACACCTCAGCATCTTCGTACACACTGCGATCTTGAATCACCGAAGTCGGGCGTAAAGTCAGCTGATGATGCGCTCGTAAACGATGCGCCAGGAAGAAAATTTGCGAGTGGAAAGCCCAGGAGGACATATCAGCATAAAAATCGGCCAGGTAAGGATTCTCCGCCACCGGTTCATAGAAAGGCTCCCATCCCAGGCGATCACATAACATCGTCACCAGCGTGGATTTTCCTACCCCGATATTTCCGGCAACAGCCACAAATTTTTTCATAAACGCCATTGCTCCTCAGGGAAGTTTAACATGTCGTAAATCTTCGGGGCTGTTCCTGCCCATTGTGAGACAGCCTTTTTGAGTAGTTATCACTTGTCATCCCAGGTCTGCATCCAATGACATGAATGCCGCAGACTTTCTTCGGGAAATTCGTGAAAATTCGATGCTTTCGTGCAGAAGAAAGGGCGGGAAAGCCCGCCCCGGCGTTTACTTTGGAATTTCTCCCGCCAGTTCTTTATCAATGATCTGCTTGAAGACATCCAGCGGTTGCGCTCCTACCACAGCCAGACCATTGATGAAAAACGTTGGCGTGGAACGCACCCCTAAATTCAGGGCAAATTTCATATCTTCCTGGATAAACTGATCATAACGCTTGCTTGCCAGACATTCCTGAAAAGCCGTCATATCCAGGCCCAAATCAGCAGCGTATTGGGTATAAACCTCTGGCCCCAGGCCATATTGCCCATCGAACAACTTGTCATGATAAGGCCAATACGCATTCTGCTCATTGGCACACAGAGCCGCCACCGCCGCCGAATAGGCCTCCGCATGAATCGAGGTCAGCGGCAAATTGCGATAGACCAGGCGAATCTTCCCCGGATAGGCTGCCAGCAAAGGCTTGAAGGTTTGCTGATGCCAGCGCTGACAATACGGGCATTGATAGTCGCTGAACTCCACGATCACAATCGGCGCATCCTGCGGACCCAGGCTGGGGAAACCATCCGTCGGAATCTCGTACCGCGTATATTTTGGCTCAGGCGTCTCATAAGGCGCCTCGGCGACCGGACCGGCGACCTGGTTGCCTCTCGAAACACCGCTCTCTCGCCCCCAGGCGATATATCCAACCAGCACCCCGGCGGCGAACGCCAGCACGACCATCAACGCATAGAAATAACTGCGCTTGAATACAACCACATTGTCTTGGGGAACAGAATTCTCAGTCATGCGCGCATTATATCATGACCAAATTTTACCCTTGACAGATTCACAATCCTGCCTATAATCCCGCCCGATATGGTCTCATATTTGCATTTACGAGGTTTTCTTTCTCAATCGGTTACATTGACCTCGGTTTTCGTTTTCTGAGAGAGCCGTCATCGGCTCTCTTTTTTTACCTGTTCGACAGGCTGAAATCAGGTTCTCCGCCCCCCTGGCAGGCGGGGCCTGCCTTCCAGGCAGATGAAACAGTGGAAGGTGTGACAGCCTGGAAAGACTGTCCTACAAAATCAAAATCACGACTATGAAACTCCCCGGATTGATCGACCCTCACGTCCACGTGCGCGAACCTGGTCAGACCCACAAAGAAGACTGGGATACCGCCACACAAGCCGCCCTCGCCGGCGGGGTGACCGTCCTCCTCGCCATGCCCAACACCAAACCACCGATCTTCGACGAGGCGACTCTGAACCTGGCGCTTGGCGCGGCCCAATCGAAAGCCCGCTGCGACTACGCCCAATACCTCGGCGCCGGCCCCGAAAACGCTGCCGAAACGGCCCGTCTTGGCCCTTACGCCGCCGGCCTGAAAATGTACCTCGACAGCACCTTTGGCGAACTGCGCCTGAACGACATGACCCTCTGGCTGGAGCACTTTCGCCGCTGGCGCGGCCCTGGCCCCATTGTCGTCCACGCCGAGAGCCGCAGCATGGCCGCCGCCCTGGCCTTCTCGCAGATGCTCGACCAGCCCATCCACATCGCCCATGTCTCGCTGCGTGAGGAGATCTTGCTCATCCGCGCGGCCAAAGCCCGCGGCGTGAAGGTCACCTGCGAGGTGACGCACACCATCTCTTCCTGACCGCCGACGACATCCCCCGCATCAGCCGCGGACACCCCGGCCGCGGCGAGGTCCGCCCGCGCCTGGCCTCGAAGGCTGACGTGGAAGCCCTCTGGCAGAATCTCGATGTCATTGACTGCTTCGCCACCGATCATGCCCCGCACACGCTGGCCGAAAAGGACGGCGAGAACCCGCCGCCCGGCTTCCCCGGCCTGGAGACGATGTTGCCGCTTTTGCTGACGGCCCTGGACGAGGGACGGTTGACGGTGGACGATATTTTCCAAAAATGCGTCCTCAACCCCCGCAGGATCTTCTCGCTTCCCGAGCAACCCGAAACCTGGATCGAGGTAGATGAAAACGCTCGCTGGGAGATTCGGGCCGCGGAACTCCACTCAAAGTGTGGCTGGACGCCCTTCGAGGGCTGGACGGCGCGGGGTCGCGTGACACGGGTCGTCCTGCGCGGCCGCGAAGCGTTTCGCGATGGCCAGGTACGCGTCGAGGCTGGATATGGCCGTAACCTCCGCCAGGAATAAAACCAGCACAGCGTTGCCTCTGTGCTGGCAAAAGGAAGGCTCACACCATTTATCGTTCACTCAACGCACCGCTCACGTACTTGTGCGAGATGCTGGCAATCAAGAATGGAACAAGATAGGCATAATCGTCAATCTGCACCACAAATATCTTCTGCCCGGCATACTTTTCGGAGTTGGGATGCTCCAATACATCAAGCAAAAATCCCATCCCGATGTAAAAAATAACATCCTCAAAAGAGACCTCTCTCTGGGTTTTCAACCAGGCATTCTTTTCTTCGTTCCAGGAAAAGGTCTTCATACTCAAGTTATAGCCTTTTGTGTGCTTTTCGGCAACACATCTCTGTCAGGCTATCTGGCTATCAGACCATCAAACTACCCGACTATCTAATCTAAAGGAGACTCCCCATGCCTACCCCTTCCCTTTCCCCCCACCTACCTTTCGGCGAAAATAAGAAAGCCGATTGGTACGGCAAGGACATCCTGTCCGTCAAACAATTTACTCGCGCCGACCTGGAATACATCTTTGGCGTCGCCCACGAAATGCGCGGCATGGTCGAGCGCATCGGCACGTTTGACCTGCTCAAGGGCAAAATCCTCGCCAATCTGTTCTACGAACCGTCCACACGTACCTCCTCTAGTTTCACCGCCGCCATGGAGCGCCTGGGCGGCAGCGTCATCCCCATCAACGAGGTACGTTACTCCTCGGTGGCCAAAGGCGAGAGTCTACCCGACACCGTCCGCACCCTGGAGTGCTACGCCGATGTGATCGTCCTGCGCCACCCCGAAACCGGTTCAGCCGAGCTCGCCGCCCGCGCCGCCAAAAAGCCGGTCATCAATGCCGGCGACGGCATCGGCGAGCACCCCACCCAGGCGCTGCTTGACCTGTTCACCATCTTCGAAGAACTTGGCGTCGGCGTGGTAGATGGTCTGACCATCACCATGCTCGGCGATCTGAAATACGGGCGCACGGTCCACTCGCTAGCGCGGTTGCTGTCGCTCTACAATGTTAAAATCAACTACGTCTCGCCCGACATCCTGCGCATGCCGCGCGAAGTCCTTGAGGAGGTGGCGGCAAAGGGCATCCCCCAGGCCGAATACACCACCCTCGACGAGGTCTTGCCCCAAACCGACGTACTCTACGTTACCCGCGTCCAGAAAGAGCGCTTCGAAGACCCGGCGGAATACGAAAAAGTCAAAGGCGCCTACGTCATCACCCCCGAAATTATGAAAGCCGCCAAAGAGGAAATGATCGTCATGCACCCGCTGCCGCGCGTCGGGGAAATTGACCCCGCCTTCGACGACGACCCTCGCGCCGCCTACTTCCGTCAGATGGAATACGGTTTATACGTTAGAATGGCCTTGCTCGCGATGGTGCTGGGCAAGGCGTGAAGACGTTTACGCGTTGGCACGTTCCAACGTTCCAAGTGAAAACATGGAAACGTGATCCCGTAGTGCGGAATTCATTCCGCAACCTAAAGCGACATGAATGTCGCGCTACAAAATCTTCGCGGTTGTGATAGTTTTTCAAGAG
>JBMFPJ010000053.1:0-9110 GCA_049969175.1 Anaerolineae bacterium
CACGGCAGTTGGATCATGAAACTGGTGGACGAAGCCGGCGCCCTGACCTGCATGCGTCACTCCGGCCGGCGCGTGGTCACCGTGGCCATCGACTCCATGGTCTTCCGGCAACCCATTCGCATCGGCGACCTGGTGTTGCTCACCGCCGAAGTCACCTACGCCGGGCGGACTTCTATGGAAGCCGAAGTGCAGGTGCAGGCCGAAAACCCCCTCACCGGCGAACGCACCCACACCAACACCGCCTATCTGGTTTACGTTGCCCTGGATGAAGAAGGCCACCCCACCAGCGTGCCCCCCCTCAAAGCCGAAACCGAAGACGAAAAACGCCGCATGGAACTGGCCCGCGAGCGCCAGGCACGACGTTTGCAGCAACGATGAAACTTCCACGCATCAAACATTTCCCCGTCTGGGGGCTGATCGTCCTCAACCTGGTCATTGGCCTGCTCACCTATCGCCACTACGGCATGACCATAGACGAGCCTTACTTCTACGCTTATGCGGACGCCATTGGCTACGCCTACTCGCCACGAGAATGGTTCAGCGGCCACTTTGACTTGAATCAGGCCTATGGCCCCAGCGCCAGCGACCATGCCAATCGCGGCCCGGCTTACCTGCTCCTGGCGCGCGCACCGGCGCATCTCCTCCAGGCCAGCGGTTTGGATCAGGGCTCCGCCTGGCACCTGGTCAACTTCCTCTTTTACCAGATCGGCATTTACTTCTTCTACGTCCTCTGCCGCCGTTGGATGGGACCCTGGCCGGCCTTCGCCGCTACCGCCTTCTTCACCGCCCAACCCGTGCTGTGGGAACACGCCTTGATCAACCCCAAAGACCCTCCCTTCCTGGTCTTCTTCCTGCTCAGCCTCGAATTCGGCTTCCGCATGGCCGAACAGCTGGCCGCCCTGCCTGACGACGTCCCCCCCCTGCACATCCTCCGTCCCACCCTCTTCCCGGCCATCTTACTCGGCCTGACCACCAACATACGCATCATTGGCCCACTGGCAGGCGTGTTGGTGATCATCTATTTCCTCCTGCGCAGCAAACCCCGTCGCCTGCTCTGGTACCTCCCCTACGGGCTAATCGCCATCCTGACCCTGTTCGTCACCTGGCCTTATTTGTGGGAAGCCCCCCTGCAGCGCTTCTACGAAGTGCTGACCTTCATGTCCTACAATCCCACCGACCTGCGCGTCCTGTTCGCCGGTCAACTTTACCGCGCCAACGCCTTGCCCCGCCGCTACCTGCCAGTTTTACTCCTCTTCAACCTCACCGAACCGGTCTGGCCGCTGGCCTTCCTCGGCAGTTTGCGGGCCTTGCTGCGCTTTGCCCGCAAAGACCTCCCCTGGAAAAGCCTGCTACCCACCCTCGGCTGGTTTGTCATCCCCTTCATCTACGTAATCGTGCTGCGCCCCCCCATGTACGATGGCTTTCGCCATTTTCTCTTCATCGTGCCACCCATCTTCATCCTCAGCGGCCTGGCCCTGGATTGGATCTTCAGCTGGCTACGCCCCGCCGCGCTACGCCTGATTCTGCTGGCCGCCCTGCTCTTCCCCGGCATCCAGGCCGGCATTCAACTCCATCCCTACGAATACATTTACTACAATCGCTTCGCCGGCGGCACCCAACTCGCCACCCTCCGCTACGAAAGCGATTACTGGCTCACCTGCTACAAAGAAGCCATTCAGAAATTCAACCGCCGCGTCAATCGCCCTACCACCCTCTACGTCCGTCGCGACGGCTTCCTGGCTAAAATCTACGCCGCGTCTCACCTGACCATTGTGGACGTCGCCAAAAGCGGACGCGTACCTCAACCCTGGAGCTTTGAGCTGCGCGCCTCCCGCGCCAACCCCGACCTGCAAAAACTGCGCCAGAAAGGCGCCTTCCTCACCGTCGAACGCGGCGGCGTCATCCTGTGTGCCATCGAAAGAATCATCCCATGAAACTCACCCACCGCCAACGTTTACAAGCCTGCCTGGCCGGCGAGCAGCCCGACCGGCCTCCCGTAGCCCTCTGGCGCCACTTCCCGGTAGATGACCAGAACCCGCAAACCCTGGCCGCGGCCACCCTTCACTTCCAACACACCTACGACTTCGACCTGGTCAAGGTCACCCCGTCCTCCTCGTTTTGCCTGAAAGATTGGGGCGTAGAAGATTCCTGGGAAGGCCACCCCGAAGGGACTCGTCGCTACACGAAGCGCGTCATCGCTGAACCCCAGGATTGGGCGCGCCTCCCCTCGCTGGATCCCTCCGCCCCGCATCTCGGCGGACAACTGGCCTGCCTCCGTTATCTGCGCGCTGAACTCGGCCCCGAAACGCCCCTGCTACAAACCATCTTCAGCCCACTGGCTCAGGCCAAAAACCTGGCCGGCAATGATACCCTGCTGGCCCACCTGCGTCTTTACCCCGAAGCCGTGTTGCAGGGCCTGCACACCATCGCTGAGACCACCCGCCGCTTTGTGGAGGCTGCCCTGGAAACCGGCATAGATGGCATCTTCTACGCCATACAACATGCCCAGGCCGAACTGCTCACCCTGGCCGAATACGAGACCTTCGGCCTGCCTTTCGATCGGCGTGTCCTTGCGCCGGCTGAGGCGCTGTGGTGTAATTTATTGCATCTACATGGCCAGCGCATTTACTTTTCCCTCGTCGAGGCTTTGCCTTTTCCCATCGTCAACTGGCATGATCGTCAAACGCCGCCCACCCTCGCCGAAGCACGGTCGCACTTCAGCGGGGTGGTGTGCGGCGGCCTCCGCCAGGAGACGCTCGTTTACGGGAATCCGGCCGAAGTCCGGCGTGAAGCGCAGGAGGCCGTGGAACAAACCAGCGGGCAGCGCTTTCTCCTCGGCACGGGGTGCGTCGTGCCCATCATCGCCGCGCATGGCAACTTGCTGGCCGCGCGAGAAAGCGTGGAAAGATGAGTCTGCGAGTCATTTCCGGTGAAGCCAAAGGCCGCAAGTTGAAATCGGTGCCGAGGGCAACCACTCGACCAATCACCGATCGCGTCAAGGAATCCTTGTTCGATATTCTCGCCGGCGATGTGGGCGGCACGCGCTGGTGGGATCTCTTCGGCGGGACAGGGGCCGTGGGCATTGAGGCACTCAGCCGCGGGGCAGGATTCGTGCGCTTCACCGAGCGCGATCGGCTGGCCATTGAGACCATCCGCTGGAACCTGGAGCATTGTCGCTTGAGCGGGCGCGCTGAAATTCGTCGTGGCGATGCTTTTGGTTTGCTGGCCGCCCCTGCCGATGACCATTTCGATTATGTGTATATCGCTCCACCGCAATATCAGGAAATGTGGTCAAAGGCGCTTTTGTTGCTGGATGAACACCCCGATTGGCTCAACGAGGACGCTTGGGTGATTGTCCAAATTCACCCCAAAGAGTATCATGAAGTAGAATTGAATCATCTGGAAGCGTTCGATCAACGACGCTACGGCAGCACTTTGCTTGTTTTTTACGAAAAAAAATAGTGACTTCACTGCCTGCCTCCTCCCCCGTCCGCTTGGACATGCAGGAGATGATTTGCCCCTCCAAGGCACAATGACACCAAACAACGTTTTTTCGGGCAGAGGATAAGGCATAGGTCAAGTCGAATCATTCGCTAAATTCAGCAAATCACAAGTTTGAGGTGTCATTGCGAGCGAAGTGCCTGCCCCGAGCGAAGCGTGGAGGAAGCAATCTCCTGTTTTCATGCCATCTCTGACCAACTTCGCCAGGAGATTGCTTCGGCGGAAATGCGCCGCCTCGCAATGACACCGAATTCGCGATTTACTGAAATTCGTGTTCTTTGCTGCCATTTCATCCAATCCAGGAGGTGCGTATGGAACTCAAAACTGTCAAAATCGAAAAACCGGAAGTGATTAATTTCATTTTAGGCCAATCCCACTTCATCAAAACGGTTGAAGACGTGCACGAAGCACTGGTCACGGCAGTGCCGGGCATCAAATTTGGGCTGGCCTTTTGCGAGGCTTCCGGGAAGTGCCTGGTGCGCTGGTCGGGCACAGATGAGGCCATGATCGAACTGGCGCGCAAAAATGCCCTGGCGATCGGAGCGGGGCATTCCTTCATCGTCTTTTTGGGGGAGGGCTTTTATCCGATCAATGTCTTGAATGCGATCAAACAGGTGCCCGAAGTCGCCCGTATCTTTTGCGCCACAGCCAACCCGGTGGAGGTGATCGTCGCCGAGACGGAGCAGGGGCGGGGCATCTTAGGGGTAGTAGATGGCTTCTCGCCCAAGGGCATTGAAGACGAAGAGGGCATCGCCTGGCGCAAGAATTTCCTGCGAATGATTGGCTACAAACAATAAATTTTCCATGACTACCCTACGCGCCCCAGCAAAATCATTCCTCGCGCCTTTCCTGGCATCCACCCTGCCGAGGTGGAAGAACTAGTTGCCAGCAGCCGGGTGTGTTCTTACCCGGCAGGGACGGTTTTATGCCGCGAAAACGCCCTCGAACATACGTTTTACGTGATTTTGAGCGGCGAGGTAGAGGTCAGCAAAAGCATCAACCAGTCTGAAGCGCGCCTGCTCAAGACACTGGACGCGGGAGATTTTTTCGGTGAAATGGCGCTGATTCACAACGCGCCGCGGGCTGCCACGGTGAGCGCCAAAACAGATGTCACTGTGCTGGAAGTGAGCAAAGAGGCTTTCGACCGCGTGCTGCGCAACAGTCCAAGTATTTCGCTGACCATGGTCCGCGAGATCAGCAATCGTCTGCGCCAGAACGACGAGATGGCCATCGAAGACCTGCGAATGCGCGCCGCGGAACTGGCCCAGGCCTATCAGAAGTTGGCTGAGGAGGAGTGGAATCGGCGTGAATTTTTGAGCAGGGTAGCCCATGAGCTGCGCACGCCGCTGATGGCCGCCAGCGGTTATTTGCAATTGCTGGAAAAAGACATTCTGAGCGGTGAGCCGTTGCGCGAGGCAATTCACATCACCGCGCGCCATGTAAGGCAGATTGCCGCCCTGGTCAACGATATTCTCTTTTTGCAAGAAATGGAGCTAGTCCTCCCCGATTTCCGACCCGTGGATATGGGCCAAATTGCGCAACAGGTGGCGGCCGATTACCAGGGAAAAGCACAGGGGCGCGGCATCCAGCTCCAGGTCCAGGCGGCGCCGCGCCTGCCGCGCGTTTCGGGCGACGCCAAATCGCTGGAACGAGCGCTGATCGCCCTGGTGGATAACGCCATCAAGTTCAGTCCAAACGGGGGCGAAGTGGCGATTCGCCTGCACGCGTAGAATGAGCATCTGCTCATCGAGGTGGAGGATCACGGCATAGGGATCGAGGCGGAGGCGCTGCCGCACATTTTTGATCGCTTCTACTATCGCGATCAAAGCGGGGAAGAACTGGTCGGCGGGCTGGGGTTGGGGCTGGCCATCACCCGCCAGGTGATTTTGCAACACAAAGGCCGCCTGGAAGTGGTCAGCACACCGGGGCAGGGCAGCAGGTTTACGATTCTGTTGCCGGCGCTTGCGGAGTAAACTCAACGACGAGGCGCCCCTGATGATAAAACGAGTGCGCCGAAAAGGGCGGATCGGACACCCCCATGCGGCGGACTCGTTCGAGGAGGGGAATCAAATCTTCGACGAGAGGCAACCCATTCAGCGCCTCCAAGCGGACCCATTCGGCGGTCCCCTCGCCGCAGGGTTTTAACTCGCCTCGCGGCCGATCGCCCCGAAAGACGTACAGACAAACCCCTATGGTTTCTTCCACATCCACGGTAACGATTCCGCACAGACGCAGATCGGCTTGCAGGCCAGTTTCCTCGCTCAATTCGCGGTGAGCCGCCGAAAGGACATCTTCACCGCGCTCCACGTGGCCGCCAAGACCATTGTATTTGCCAGCCCACAAGCGTTTGGTCGGCGCGCCCTTGAGCAACAAGACACTTTCCTCGCGGAGCACAAAGATGAGCACCCGCGGGATCAACGCATAGCGGTGCAGCGAAACGCCCTGATCTGATTCTGGCATGGTTTTTTCCAGACCTGCGAAGTCTTGCGGACTTCGCAGGTCACTTGATTTCGCCTGAGCCAAAAATCAGTCGGCGAGGTCGCTGACGTTTTCAGCGCCGACTTCTTCCTGGACGTAATCGCTCAGTTTGGGAGCAATGGGCACAGGCCGGATGAATTTTTCGACGTATTGGCGAGTTTCGGCCACACCGAGCAGACGGAAGAGTTTTTCAAATTGGGCTTCCCAGGCCGCGCCCAACTGGTCTTTGACCGTTTCGGGTAGGGCGTAGATTTGGGCTTTGAAGGGGCCAATCGCATTCTTGCGCGTCTTGTAATAGAACTGTTCAGCGGTCATGCCGGGCTTGCGTTCGGCGGCGGCGTTTGTATCCAGCCAGGCGTACATTTCCTGGCGCAGGTCAGCGGGGATGAGGTCGTAGAACATGTTCATGAAGTTCGTGGCCAGGTGCACTTCAATGGCTTCATGAATGACAAACTGGTTGAAGTTTTCTTCGGGAAGGGTAGAAGCGCCGTGTTGAACCGTGCCACCCAGGCCGTATTCTTTGCGCGCCACGCGGCTGAGGTTGCGCAGGGTTTCAAAATCCAGGTTGACTTTGGCGATGGTGCCATCGGCGAGTACGACGCCGCCATGGGAAGTGCCAGTTTGAATGCTGATCTTGCTCAGGCCGGGTTTTCCGGGGGCAAGGCGAGAAAATTCAGCCAGGTAGCCATCCATGTAGGCGCGTAGTTCTGGCTCGGTGGAATTGTGTCCGCCCACTTCGCCGATCTCGCCGCCGATGGAAATGGTGACTCCGCCAGGTTCGATGGAACGAATGAAAGCGCTCAGGCTGGCTGAGAGCTCGTAGTTGAGTTTTTGTTGTTCGGCGACGGTCGGCTTGCTGATGTCTACCAGGGTGGAGGTGTCGATGTCGATGTTGAAGAAACCGGCGGAGATGGCTTCCGCCGTCAGGTTGCGCACGGCTTCGATCTCGGCCTGGGGGGCGCCGGCAAAGCGTTTGGCAGAGATTTGAAAATGGTCACCCTGGATAAAGACCGGGCCGCGGAATCCCTCGGCGATGGCCGCGGCAAGGATGTTGGTAGCGTATTCGGCGGGGCGTTGAGCGGTGTAGCCGATCTCAGAGCGGGCAATCTCGAAGATGAAAGCGCCAGCATTCATTTTATTGGCGGCGCGGAACATGGCGCGAGCGGCATGATAGGAGAGGACGCGCAGGTTGAAGGCGGGGGTACACCAGGTCATGGGCGCGTCGCCGCGGCCGCGCGCCAGGTAGAGGTCATGAATCGAGGCAGGCACGATTCCCAGCGCCAGGGCAGCAGCACGCACCAGAAAGCGCGCCCAGCCCACCTGGGGGCCAGAACCGAGGGCCGAGACTTCTACCAGTTTGCCAATGTTGGCGCGTAGTCTGGCTTCATTGGTGACCTGGACGGTGGAATCGGTCACCGCGAGGCTGTGATCCATGAGGGCCAGTAATTCATTCAGTTCTTGGGTCATTTTTGATTCTCCTTAGAAAATAAGCAGTTCCCCGGCGGGCAAAAGCACCTTGCCCCATTCCAACCTTTCCGCCGGATGGAACAGGTTTGAGTGATCGGGATGAGCAAATTATAACTGAGGTAGCCGGGCATTTCGGGTAGAATTGGGCTATTCCAGGTGATAGAGGGCCAATGGCAAAGCGTGGAAGTGAATGGCAAGCTTTGTTGCGGACACTGGCGATCTGCAAACGCTTGATGGCAGGGCCGGCAACGGGGAAAGAAATGATCCAATCCGTTCTCGAACAAGTCGGGGCAGAGGCATATCCTTCTGCGCCGGCTGCGCGTCAGGCGGCTTTCAAACGCGACCGGCAGAGATTGCGTCATCTGCTCGGGGTAGAGTGGGATTTTCTCGACCAGAAATACATCCTGAAAAACGCCGGCCCTTATTTTTCCTTTTCCATCTCCCCGCAGGCTTTGCGCGCCCTGGCGCTTCTTTCGGTGACTTTTGCGGGGCAGAGCGGGGCACATACCGAAATCACTCCCCTGTTGGATTTTCTCGCTCAGCATTTGCCAGAGGAACAACGCCGCCGCCTGGAAACGTTGGATAGTGGCATTACTTTTGAGATCTTTCAGCAGGTGGACCCGAACGGTATTCCGCGGCGGGTGTGGGAGAAAGTGCAACGCGCCACTCAAAGCAAACGTGAGCTGGAATTTCGCTATCTCTCGCCGCGCTATACGGATGGGCGCCCGCGGTGTTTTCGGGTAGCGCCATTGCGGATGGTGTATCAGTGGGGGCACTGGTATTTGTTTGCCTATGTGCTTCAACGCGAGGAAATGCATTTGCAGTCGGATGAAGAGTACTCCCGCTTTCGGTTGTTCTACATTCAGGATGATGAGGTGTTAAAGGTGCTGCCCTCGGTGATTGGGAGGGTGTATCGTCAGCCACCGCGCTATGAAGTGCATTATCACCTGCTGCCGCCGCTCAGCCGTGGCGTGATCAGCCAGCATTTTGAGGAGATGCGGATCACGCCGCTGGAAAACGGTCGGGTGGAGGTGCGCGGGGTAACCGATGATCTGTTCGAAGCCGAGCGCATTCTGCTGGGGTATGGTCAGTATTGTGTGGTGCTGGGCGGGCCGGAGCTGAAGAAGCGCATCGAGGCCGCGGTGCGCGGGATGATGGAGAATTTGCTCGCCGGGGAGTAGCCCCTCGCAAGGAGGTGGAGCGTATATGCGCCCCAGGTAGTTTGTTAGAATGATGCTGACGAATGATGAATGACGAATGATGAATGATGAATGATGAAGATTAAAACGCTGCCGGTATTTTCACAATTAGCGCAAGAGGAAGACATCCCTCCCGCCTTGCGCGCCCGCCTGCCGCAGGGCATGCGCCTTTCGCAGCACCAGCTCGAGACCTACCGCGCGCTGACGGAGGGAGCGGCGGAGGTGGTGTTTAATACGGCGATGATTTCTTTTTCAGGAGTGTGCCAACATGCTTAATGATGACGCAAATAAACTGCAAATTCTGGCTGTCCATGCCGCAGTGACCAATGACCAGACTCTACGCGATTCATTGATTGCCCATGTGACCAATGATACGCGGCGGCACTTGCAGTATGCCTGGCGCGCCATTGGTGCGGATACCTGCCTGCGTCAACTGGCACGGGGGCGCAAAAATGGCGCGCTGCC
>JBMFPJ010000054.1:0-8107 GCA_049969175.1 Anaerolineae bacterium
CCGTGCTGGCTTTTATGTACGATTTTAAGGTGCCGTTTGATAACAACCTGGCCGAACGAGATCTGCGCATGGCGATCCGTGGCCACCCTTTCTATCCTCCTTGTCTTTTAGACCCCGCTGCCTCACCAGCCTGAGCAGTTACAAATATTCAACGTCAAGCCGCCAAGACGCAAAGAATGAAAAAGTTGCGCAAGAAAATTGAGAAAAATGGGATGAAACAGGCAAAATGTCAAAACATCTTTTTGAACATCCTGGCGGCTTTGCGTTTTGGCGTTAAGTTAAAAACAAACCTTTTTGCAGTGGACTCAAATTATGATAAAGTCTGCTGAAGTGCCTGGACGAAGACCTCCACCATGCGTTCAATGTTGATTTCTTGAGAGACGATGCGGTAGGAGGCGGCGCCCATCTGGCGCAATTCAGGCAGATCGGCGAGCGCCAGGCGCAGTGTCTCCACCAGGGCAGGAAAATCATCGGGTGGAATCTGCCAGCCGTTTTCGGGGCGGACGAGATCATCCTGGGTGCCATCGCCGCGGGCTACGATGACTGGCAGGGCAAAGCTCATCGCCTCCTGCACGGCTAATCCGCCGGTTCCCGGCAGGACAAAGAGATCGGCTGCCTGCCAGTACGGCGTTAACTGCTCGCCATGTCTGGCGCCAACGAATTCGGCAGAAGGGTACACTTGTGCCGCCAGATGTTCCAGGCGGGGGCGTTCGGGGCCATCTCCCACAATGATCAAGCGGGGTGCAGGCTCAGGCAGGGCGGCACAGGCACGGAGCAGCCAATCTACCCGTTTGCGCTCCTGCAAACGGCCCACAAAGAGCACCGTCGGGCGGGAAGGAGAAGGGGGACGGAGCGGCGGCGGATGGTGAGGCGGCGGGGCAACTGCATTACAGGCGACAAAAATCCGTTCAGCAGGAAAGCCGGCACGAGCATATTCTTCGGCGCCGCGACGGCTGTAGGCGATCAGCGCGTCGAAGTGGCTGAGGAAGGCGCGGCGGCGCATTTGACGGAATCCGGCCAGGGGTCCGGAAAGAGGCGGAGCGCCTAACCCCCAGCCAATGACCGGGCGGCCGCGGGCGTGCATCCAGCGCACGGCAGCGGGAGTCGCCAGGTAGCGCTGATTCGCCTCCACAATGAGGGCGTCGGGGTCCCAATCTTGAAGCCAATCAATCAGTCCCCTTTGGTAGCATAGATAAAACACCCCGCTAAACAAATGCAAATTGGTGGCTGGGACGAAGTGTACCCCGCGCAGTGACTCCGCCAAGAGAATGCCTTCCTGGGGGCGTGGTTGGCCAGCAAAAAGGCTCAGCCCTCCCTGACAGGCACGCGCCAGGGTTTCGAAAAAGGGAACGCGATAAGCGGGCAAGACGCGCTGTTGCAAAGCCAGGCGCCCCGCGAAGGAAAGGGTCATGGGGCGCCTCCGACCACACAGCGCAGGTAAATCGCAGCGTAAGCGTCGCGGTATTGGAGGCACCAGTGCGGCGAAAGCGAGACGGCCTCTAGCAAGCGGGGTTCATTGACGACGGAAATCATCAGCAAGTTGACCTTTTCTTCGGCGAGCAAAGTCTCCCAATTATATTCGGCACGAGCAATGGCCTGGTAGCGCTGCCATTGGGAGGGGGGGTAGAGATAAAAGCGGGTGTCAATCCATACCGGTCGGGAAGGGAGGGCAAAGGAAAGGTAGCTGCCGAAAACATAACCGCTCCACAGGGGGCCGGGCAGGTTGGGGTGTTCGGCCAGCCAGCGGGTGGCGGTCACCGGGGTATTGGGCAGCGAGTAGGGGGCGGGGGCAGCAGGCCACCAGGCCGAACGCAGGCCAGGGAGCAAAGAAAGCGGCAGAAGCAGGAGCAGACTGCCGGTCACAAAGTTGAGGGGGGGGCGGATTTTCTCTGGTGGGCGATCTAACCAGCGTAGCCCAAAATCCTGGAGCAGAGCGGCAGTGAGCACGGCAAGGAGATTCAAAAACCAGATGACATAGCGCAGCCCAGAAAGAGCCAGCCAGCCCAAGGCGAGGAACCAGCCCCATTCCAGGCGAGAGAAACGGCGCGGTGAAAAGGCTACCAAAGGGATGAAAAGGAGCAGCCAGGCGAAGAAGAGGTTCATCTGCCAGCCTTCGTTGAGGGGAGGACGCCACTCCGCGCTGAAAAGTTGATCGGCGGGGGAGCGCAGCATTGCGGTAACATAGCCGAACACTTCAATCCCGCGCGGGTTGAGCAGTGTTGCCAACAGAGCCAGCCCCGTCCAGCGGAAAAGGGAGGTGCGGTTCCCCTCACCAAGCAACCAGGCCAGGCCTGCCAGCAGGAAAAGCAGGACAAAGGAACCATGCAAGTTGACCCACAAAGCGCTGAGCAGTGGCAGGAGCCAAAGCGTTCGGTTCTTGCCTCGCTGCCAGTTCCAGAGAACCCCTAAAGTGGCCGTGAAGAGGGGGTAAGCAAAAATCTGTGGGCGCAACGACCAGTTGTTGCTACCCGCCAGGGCCGCCAGCAGGAGGAGCAGACTGGAGAGGCGCGGCCCGGCGCCCTGGTGACGCATCCATTGCCAGAGGCAGGCATAGGTCAGGGCAAGCAACAGGGCGCGCAGCAGGAAGGTTAGCGTCAGGCCACCGGCGGCATAGGTTAACCAGAAGATCAATGCCGCCAGCCAGGCCTGGTAAAAGACCGGTTGGCCAGCGCGGCTAAAAGTCAACGTATCGTAACGTGGCACAGTGCCGAGATGGAGCGTATCTTGCCCGATGCGCAGGTAAAGCCAGTAATCGTGCGGCTCAATGGGCAGGAGAAACGCCAGACAAAGCACGACAAACAGGGCCAGGCTCAACCAGAGAAAATTCAGGCTACGGTTCATTCGAGCAAGACCTTGAGGTAAGCCTCTACCATGCGATCCAGGCCGAACAATTCTTCCGCGCGGGCGCGCGCTCCGCGGCGGAAACGTTCTTGATTTTCGATGACTTCGGTGGCGGCTGCGGCCAGGGAGTCGGTATCGGGCAGATCCAGCTTCCACGGGTCGCCACCATACGGGACGAGGCGACCGGCCTCCCCAGCAACCAGTTCACCCAATGAGCCGTGATCGAATCCCACGACAGGAAGTCCGCAGGCCAGAGCCTCGATCACCGAATTGGGACAGGGAGGGTTGATCTCTGCCGAGAAAAGCAGGTGCGCCGAGCGCATCAAAGCCGGGACCTGAGAGCGGGGCAGCGTGCCGAGGAATCGCACCGGCAGGTGAGTTTGTTGCTGCAAAGCGGCCCGACTGCGCTCATCCACCTGACCAGCGATATGCAATTCCAGCGGATAGCGGCGGGAAAGGGCTTCGGCCAGGCGGAACGCGGCCAACAAGCCAGTATTCAGCCCACCAGCCAGGCTGCCTTCCACGACCAGCAGGCGGATGTGATCGGTAGGGCGTTGCACAGGTCCCTGCGGCGAATATTGCTCCAGATCCACCCCGTTGAGGATCACCCAGGCAGGAACAGGAGCGGGGCCATACCAGTCTTCCCACCAGAGACGGATGAACTGGCTCTGGTAGATCACGCGCTGAGCCAGGCGAGAGCGAATGAACGCCAGCAGGGCATTACCATATTCAGCACGCAGCGAATAGCGCATCCCCGCCCAGCGCACCCGTTGCACCCAATTGAGGCCATCCAGGCGTTGGACGATGCGCCGTCCCTGGCGAGCTGCTTTCCATAGCGGGATCAGGTTACGGGTCCCGGCAATGACCAGAAGCGCATCAGCCGGAGCAGCCGGCTCGTAGGTCACTTCAATCCGGCGGGAATGCAATCCGGCTTCGAATTTCAGGCGAAAAGAAGCCATCCCGCCACTTTCCACGCGCGGCAAAAGGCAGATCCGGGTCATAGGGTAATTATAGTCTCAGGCAAAGGGGCAGCCAATGTATCCCCAGAAGGGAGCATTTTCTGAGCGAAGATTTATGGTATCCTTGAAAAAAACTTTGTGGAGAGACCTGTCATGTATATTGCCATCGAAGGGGTGATCGGTGTCGGCAAGACCACCCTGGCCCGCTTGCTCCAACCCGCTTTTGATGCCGACTTGTTGCTGGAGATTTTCGAGGAGAACCCTTTTCTTTCGAATTTTTATACCGATCGCGAGCGTTACGCTTTTCAAACGCAGATTTTCTTCTTGCTCAGTCGCTATCATCAGCAGCGGCGGGCTGTGCCTGAAACCCTGCAAAAGGGACGTTCTTTAATTGCCGATTACACTTTTGCCAAAGATGCATTGTTTGCCCGCATCAACCTGAAGGGCGATGAGTTGGAAATGTATTACAAAGTGCATGAGGCTCTCGCCGAGAAAATCGAAAAGCCCGATTTGATTGTGTATCTACGAGCCAGCACGGAGGTGTTGATGCAGCGCATTGCCTTGCGCGACCGCCCTTACGAACGTCAGATGGAGCGCGAGTACATTGATGCCCTCAATGTGGCCTATGAAGAATTCTTTTCCAAACCATTCGATCACACCCCGATTTTGCCCATTGACACGAACAACCTGAACATTGTCCAGAATCCCGATCACCTGAAATGGATCGAAAACCGCATCCGCGAGACGTTGGGCCTGCACCCGTTTCAACCAGCGTTGCCCCTGGCCCAGGCATAGGAGGCCTTTATGCGTGTCACCCGAGAGACTTTGATTCGTATCGCCAAAGAAACGGCACAGGAGCGAGCCTACAACGACAAAGACATCATTGCGGCTTATTTGACCGGCTCACTCTTGGGAGAGGAGGCCATTCTGGGCGGTACAGCGGATATTGATTTGATCCTGGTACACGCCAACAAGCCTCAACAAAGCCGCGAGATCGTCAAACTGAGTCCAGACTTTCACCTGGACATTGGTCATCGCTCCAAAAGCGAATTTAAATCCCCTCGCGAGTTACGCACCGATCCATGGTTAGGGTATGAGGTCTATGATCCGCTGCTTTTGTATGAGCGAGAAAAGTTTTTGGAATTCGTCCAGGCAGGCGTTCGCGGCGGGTTCGAATTCAATCAGCCGGCTTCAGTTCTCCAACGCTGCCGCAAATTGCATGCCCATGGGCGGCAGATCTGGTTTGATCTCAGCAATGCCCATACCGAGGAACCCAAAACCCTCAATCAATTTTTAAAAGCAGTGTATCATGCGGTCAACGCCGTAGCAGAGTTGAGTGGCCCCCCCCTAGCCGAACGGCGTTTGCTGATGCACTTTGCTGCACGGGCGGAAGCCGCTGAACGCCCTGAGATTTACACAGATCTGATGAAATTATTGGGTGTGGAAAACCTGGGGAAAATCAATTTAGAGCAAGGGCTGATAGATTGGCAAAATGACTTTCAGGCTGCGGCTGAAAGTGGTCGGGCCGATGCCCGCATTCATCCTGCACGCTTGAAGTATTACGAAAAAGGAATCCGCACCCTATTAGAAGGGGAAGTTCCCGCAGCCGCCATCTGGCCCCTTTTGCAAACCTGGACACTCTCTGCAACAGTTTTGCCGCAAGAGCAAAGAGGTTCCTGGCGTAACCTTTGCATGGCACTGGGATTAAGCGGGGAGGCGTTTGGGCAACGCCTGGAAGAATTAGATCAATTCCTGGATGCTGTGGAAATTTTGCTCGACGATGTAGCAGCGGCCAATGGGGTGGAAATCTCTCCCCTGCTCTAGCCCAAAATCTACCGGAAGTATGGATAAATGCCCGTAAATGTGGGTTTGCCGGAGGTTCATCCTATGACTCAATTCCACGAAAATTGTGGATAACCCGCGAAAAACTGTGGATAAGTCCTGTTCTCTGTGGAAAAGTGACCAATTGTTCGAAAAAACAGTTTTGAAGTGCCCCCCATATATAGGGAGTTCTTTTCTTTTTTGCCAAAATATAGAAAAGCATGAAGAGTGCCTTTTCTTCCACATTTTCCTGTACAGAAGTTATCCACAGCGGAGATGAATAACAAGACGGTAAAATCCCCCATCTTTAGGGGGAGATACAGGTCATCATCCCATTTATAGGGCGAATCGCTGTTTCTCCCCATTTTCCACAAGCCCTACTAAGATTACTAAAACTTGAAACTAATTCAAATATCCTGTACAATGAATGTATAGCCCCTTTACCAACCTTTGGGAGGCACACCATGGAGATGATCAAAGTATCTGCAAACTCCCGTACATCCGCTGTCGCCGGGGCGATCGCGGGTGTCATCCGCGAGCACAAACGGGCAGAAGTGCAGGCCATTGGCGCTGGTGCTGTAAACCAGGCCATTAAAGCGCTGGTCCTGGCGACCGGCTATTTGAAAAACGATGGGATTAACATCGTCTGCATCCCCGAGTTCGTAGATGTGGAGATCGAGGACAAAGTGCGCACTGCCATTAAACTGGTAGTCGAGCCTCGCTAAGCAACAGACTGATCTCCCTTGTAAAAGATGCCATCTCTTTGTCATTGCACCAAAGAGATAGGGCAGATGAAAAATCTCTAAACCCGGAGGGCAGGATGATTCCTGCCCTATGAGTAAGTTATGCTGCTGGTTGGTCATTTATGCTGCCTCGGAACCATCTTTTCCGTTACTTATTGATTTTCTTTTTTGTCTTGAGCACTACAGATGGAGTCCTTGTGCGCTGGTCCGATGCAGTGCAGGCCGCCGCACCAGCACAATCGGTATCTCATCTGGTAATCAGCGAATTTCGTTTCCGTGGGCCGCTGGGAGGAAATGATGAATTCATTGAGATCTATAATCCGACAGGTAATGTAGTTGACATTAGTCAATGGCAAATCAAAAGATCGAATAATTCTGGAGCACAGAGCCTGGTTGTGACCATTCCTCCCAGTACTTTATTGCACTCAGGGCAACATTACTTAATCGCAAACACCAATTCCAGTGGTGGGTACAGTGAAAATGTTACGCCTGATCTTACTTACACAGTTGGAATTGCCGATACTGGTGGCATTGCGCTCATAGATAACAACGGGAATATTGTAGATCAAGCAGGAATGACGTCGTGTTCTGGTTGTTACTTTGAAACAACGCCATTGACGTCTGTGTCTGTAAATAGCAATCAAAGCTACGAGCGTAAATTGGGGGGCGTCAATGATAGCTGTCAAGATAGCGATGATAACTCGGCTGATTTTGTTTTGATTTCTCCCAGTGCCCCGCAAAATTTATCTTCTCCCTTGAGATTATGTGGGGCAATCTTACCCACCTTGACCCCTACCGATACCCCAATCCCTACCGGTACACCAACCCCTACCGATACCCCAACCTCTACGAATGTGCCAACCAATACGATTACTCCTTCTCCCACGCTGGCCTGTGTGGATCGTCCCAATGCCACACCGCTTTCGATCTTGATCAACGAAGTTGCCTGGGCTGGCACCGCTGCCAACAGCGCCGATGAATGGATTGAACTTTATAACCCCGGTTCAACCTGTATTAAGCTGGATGGGTGGGTATTAAAGTCGGAAGATAACACCCCCACGATCCAGCTCAGCGGGGTGATTCAGGCCAATGGCTATTATCTGCTGGAGCGCAGCGATGACAACACGGTGAAAGACATTCCCGCAGATAAAATTTATAGCGGGGAGCTTTCGAACAGCGGCGAAAAATTGCTTTTATACAATCCCAATGGAGGAGTAGTGGATACTGCCAACAATGATGGCAGTGGTTGGCCAGCTGGCAGCAGCCTGATTTACGGCAGCATGGAACGCCGCGGTATCATGCTGGACGTCCCCTCAGCCTGGTTGACCAATACTGGTGCAGTGAGCGACGGCCATGGGCTGGATGCAGATGGACATGAAATCAACGGCACGCCCAAGGCCCGAAACTGGGCAGTCACGGTGACCAATACACCCATCCGCCGCCCCACAGCAACGCCCACCCGTCCACCTACGCCTGTAGCGCATATCGTGATTAACGAATTCCTGCCGCGCCCTGGCTTTGACTGGAATCGTGATGGTCAGGTGAATGTTTACGATGAATTCATTGAGATCGCCAACTATGGGCCAGTAGCCGGCTCCATCTCCGGCTGGCAGATCGATGACGAAGCCAATCTTGGCTCGGCGCCCTTTGCTTTGCCCAAGGTCACATTGAATCCGGGTGACCACCTGGTCGTGTATGCCTCCCAAAGCAACATCTTCCTCAGCGACGGGGGCGATACCGTTC
>JBMFPJ010000054.1:8117-9000 GCA_049969175.1 Anaerolineae bacterium
GAGGCATTGTTGTGGATGCGCGCACTTATTCCATTGCCGCGGTCGCCGATCAATCCTGGTGCCGTCTGCCCGATATGAGGGGCTCCTGGTTCAGCGATTGCACACCTACCCCCAATTTGCCGAATGAGCGAAAAGGCGCCATTCCGGCTACACCTCCCGGTACAGGATTGGAATCGCCGCTTTGCCTGTTCCCCGATACATTGCCGGACGATTTTCAGCGGGCGGAATGCGCTGGCTTTGGTGCAAATATCTGGCAACCTGCCTACTGGGATACACCCGGCTGGCAAGGTTTCCAATGGGTGCCAGACCTGTTCAGCAAGTGGCTTTCGTTTGTGGAATAAATTTCAGTTGTAATAGTAAGCCACATCTGAGGTGGAATTAATCCGTGCCGTCTTCTGCACGTAAAGTGTGCCTCAACAGGATAGATGGTTCTGAAAGCCTCGCTTTTTGGGGCACAGGAATCTCATGTTGTTAGCGGGCAAGGTATACGAACGGAAATTCAAATAAATTTTCGCGATAAACGCTATCCTCAGCGGTAAAAGATATCCCTAATGGCAACGAGTGGGGCGACATCTTGTTTTTTGCGGTGAATGTCTTTGATGGGCAGGACAACGCATTTGCCCGTCGGTGTATCAAAGGCGGGTTGCCAGGCCTGAAAATATCTTTTTTCTCTCAAGATTTTCGGCAACCTGGCAGTCATTGATACGAGGTATCGTTAGACCCATGGCTTCGTGTCCCTATCTTTCGATAGGTTTGCTATTATCGTATTTACATTCTAATCTTATTAGGACTGAATTTACTTTACACTTGCGTAATCTCCCCTTGCAATTCTGTAGGATCATTTTTGATGTCGCTTACCGAGCAAGATTCGGGTGGTCATCTC
>JBMFPJ010000055.1:0-3722 GCA_049969175.1 Anaerolineae bacterium
CCCAATTGTTCAGCAGTGATAGTGAGATGGGCGAAGTTTTCAAAACGCAAATCGCGAAAGGTAAGCCCTTGTGTTTTATACAAGGTTTGAAACAGGTGGTAATAACTTTCCTGAATGGCGGTTTCCCAGCGCAAGCCAAGCTGAGGAGCGAGGTTCTTCAGGTTTTCCAGAGCGCCTTCGATCTCAACGAAGTCTCCGTATGGCAATTCGTCTAGCATGATTTGAATTGATCCAATTACAAATATGGTGCGATATTTTTCATAAACAAAGAAGACTTGATACCCCAGGGCTTCCAGAAACTGTTGAGCAGTTTCGAAATTGCTCACAGTAAATTCGATCTCTGTGCGAGCCAGTGCACCCTCTTGAGTCTGGCCGCCGGATTTGTAGGTGAGGGAAGTGACGACATCTTGGCGTAGTCGTAAGACACGCCCGCTACGTTGCAGGTCTCTGTTGGGCGTATCGTAACGCAGATTGATTTCCAGGGTGCGCGGTTGAATCAGCCTGCCGCCCAATTGCTTGATGCGCTTCTCAATGCCGGCCAGGCTTTGAACGTAAAATTTGGCTTCAATCTCTTGATGTGCCTGGGACATTTTATTGAGCAATATTTGTTCGATTTTTGAGTGAACGAGCAGTAAAACGAGCCAGATCGGCGAAAATGTTTTCTGCGTTGGCTTCTTTTTCTTCCGCCGGCAAAGAGAGATGATTTTCCAGTCGGGTTGCTATTTCTTTCAACTCTTGAGGGTGAGCAAAAGCAGCGAGGTGCTGGAAGAGTAGCCGATGGGCTCCCTTGCGTTCCATGACTTCCAAGCCATCCAGAATCTGGCGATGAGGTGTTCCCTCCCAAATGGGCAAGATCATTGCTTCTCGTAACCAACGTTCGGCGCCGTATTCGGTCAGTGTGCCCAACCCGCCGTGAACTTCCATGTTCCATTTTGCGGTTTGAACACTCAATTCGGCTGTCCAGTATTTAGCCAGATGCGCGATCAGGCGAAATAGATGATATTTTTCGGAATAGGGGGGATGTTCTTGCCATACCTGGTCCAGCAACGTTACCGCTTCCCAGGCTAGAGCAAAGGCTTCTTCCAGTACTTTGCTGCGTTCTTCAAATTGTTTCCGCAAGAGCGGATGCTCCAGAATGGGTTTCCCAAATGCCATGCGTTGGCGGGCAAATTGCAGGGCATCGGCGAGGGCGCGTTGGGTCAGGGCAACACTGCCGATACTGTTGGCCACTCGTGAAAGATTGAGTACTTCCAGGATGAGATAGATGCCCCATTCTGGCTTGCCCAGTAAATAGGCTTCACTCTCGCGCAGTTCCACCTCACCGGTAGGTACCGAGCGAGTTCCGATTTTGTCTTTGATGCGGCGAATGGTGTAATTTAAATTCCCGTCGCGGCGATAGCGGGGAAGTAAAAAGAGAGCCAGGCCGCGAACATCGGCACGGGCACCAACAGGACGTGCCGCGACGACCGCCAGCTCGGCGCCAGCGTTGCTGGCAAAATATTTGTCGCCGCTGAGCAGCCAGTGATCGCCGTTTGGGTGTGCAATACATTCAACGGTTCGTCCCAAATCGGAGCCACCGCCGATTTCAGTCATCCAGGTGGCGCCTTGCCAAACAGTCTCATCGCGGCGTAACAGGGCTGGCAAATATTGTTCTTTGACTTCTGCTTCACCGTATTTGGCCAGGGGTACGGCAGTGGAAAGTGACACAATGTAAGGGCAATACAGGCCGGTGTCGTAAAAAGCAGTGATATAACCGAGTGCATACGGCGAAAGCAAAGACTGCTCGCTGAAAGCTCGCCAAACCACACCGGCTTGATAACCTTTCTTGAGCATTTTCCAGTATTCAGGCGGAAATAAAATCTCATCCACCCGCTTGCCGTTGAGGTCGTGCATGCGTAACCAGGGTGTGCCTTGACGATCTACTGCGGTTGAAATTGTCTTTCCTTCCGCTTCCCACCATTGCTGGTACGAGTGGAGAATATCCAGGTGGGGTAAATCCACCCGCTGCCGTTTGAGAAAATCAAGCGGGGCTTGAACCTCGTCAAAATTCATGGCGCCCTCCTGGCATGAATGCGCTATATGACACTCAAAAGGGTCTGCTTTTGTTCCACACTTTCACCGACTTTGATACGAACGCGTTGAACGATGCCATCGCGCGGTGACTTCAGTTCATTTTGCATTTTCATCGATTCCAGGATTACCAACACCTGGCCTTTTTTGACGGCTTCACCATCTTTGACGGGAACGGAAACGATTAGACCGGGCATGGGAGCTTTGAGATGAAACTCGCCGGCTTCGCTGGCAGCCCCCCCGGCCGTGGCGCGCAGTCGCTTCTCGCGCTCGTCTTCTACTGTGACCGGGAACAATCGTCCATGCAGGAGCACCTGCCAGTTATCTTCTGCCGGGTAAACAAAGGCCTCATAAGATTTGCCATTTACAATGAGCGAATATACTGGCTGGCCGCTCACGGCCTCAAAATCCACTTCTAGCAGACGGTCGCCTACGCGGATGTGCTTTTCGTCCACGATCTCGATGCCGTATTCCTGGCCATCAATTGTTGCTACATATTTCATAACCGCGATCCTTTATGAACAGGTTGGCTAAGATTGGGCGGGATTAGCGGTGCATTCTTTCCCAACGCCCGACCCATTTCCAGTTGCTGGTATCTCGCTCGCCGCGGCGCACCAGTTGTGCCGCGCGTTCCGTCTGTTGATGGGCGACCAGTGTTGCCAGAATGGCGGCGATTCCTTCCAGGTTTTTCCCGTTTTCGCCTTCATCCATGGAAAAGCGTTCTTCAACAAAGCGGGTATCGTATTGCCCCCCCATGAAGCGATGGGAATCCATCAGAGTCTGGTGGAAAGGAATATTGGTGCGAACGCCAACGATGCGATACTCCTCGAGGGCGCGACGCATGCGTAAGATGGCCTGGGCGCGCGTTTCGCCCCAGACGATTAATTTGGCAATCATCGGATCATAATAAGGAGTGATCTCGAAGCCGGGGTAAACGCCCGTATCCACGCGGACGCCAGGACCGGTGGGCAGCAAACTGTGCGTGATTCGTCCCGTGGAGGGCAGGAAGCCGTTGTAGGGATCCTCGGCGTTGATGCGGCATTCGATGGCGTGTCCGTTGAAGCGAATCTCATCTTGCGTGTAGCTAAGCTTACGTCCGCGGGCGATGCGAATTTGCTCGGCGACGATGTCAATGCCGGTGACCATCTCAGTGACGGGATGTTCCACCTGCAAGCGGGTGTTCATTTCCAGAAAATAAAAGTTTTTGTCTTTATCTACTAGAAATTCGATTGTGCCAGCATTGATGTAATTCACTGCCTGAGCCGCCTTGACTGCAACTGCTCCCATCTTTTGGCGGAGTTCGTCATCGAGGAATGGAGACGGTGCCTCTTCAAGCAGCTTCTGGTGGCGGCGTTGCAGGGAGCATTCGCGTTCCCCGAGGTGGATGACGTTCCCGTGCGAATCGGCCAGGATTTGAAATTCAATGTGTCGCGCCCCCTCAACCAGTTTTTCCAGATAAACGTTCCCATCGCCAAAGGCAGCTTCGGCTTCGCGACGGGCCGATTGAAGCAGCATGGGCATTTCTTCGAGGCTGCGTACTTCGCGCATACCTTTGCCACCACCGCCAGCGGTAGCTTTGATCAACAAAGGAAAACCGATTTTGGGTGCCAGGCGCAATAAATCGTCATCGGTGAGGTTGCCCACATCTTCTG
>JBMFPJ010000055.1:3732-8728 GCA_049969175.1 Anaerolineae bacterium
ACTACAGTGGCGCGGGCAACTGCTTTATCTCCCATGGCTGCGATAGATGATGGTTTTGGACCGATAAAGATGATGCCAGCCTCTTCGCAGGCAGTGGCGAAATCCTCGCGTTCTGCCAGGAAGCCATAGCCCGGATGGATGGCATCAGCACCACATTTGCGGGCAATGTCGATGATTTTGTCGGCGCGCAGATAAGATTCGCGTGAAGGGGCTGGGCCCAGCAAATAGGCTTCATCGGCATAGCGCACATGCAGGGCGAGACGATCGGCTTCGGAATAGACCGCAACGGTTTCGATCCCCAGTTCGCGGCAGGCGCGAATGATACGCACCGCAATTTCTCCCCGGTTGGCAATCAGCACTTTTTTGAACATGCAAACTCCATTTTATTTTGCACTCTGCATCCGGCTTTTTGTAGTAGATTTTATCTGCAATCAGGCTCATTTTTCTTTTGCATCGAATTTTCTCGAATTTCTCAAATTTCCCAAAGAAAATTCGATGCATTCGTGTCATTCGATGCAGAAACAGTACAGTAATTTTACAATGGGATGTTTCCGTGTTTTTTGGCCGGATTGGCATCGCGCTTGTTGCTCAACATTTCCAGGGCATTGATCAGGCGCGGCCGGGTCTCGCGGGGTTCAATCACATCATCCAGGTAGCCGCGTTCGGCAGCGATATATGGGTTGGCGAATTTCTCACGGTATTCAGCAACCAATTCGGCCTTGCGCTTGGTCGGGTCTTCTGCCTTTTCAATCTCTTTGCGGAAAATGATGTTGACGGCTCCCTCTGGCCCCATCACGGCGATCTCGGCGCTGGGCCAGGCCAGGTTGATGTCACCGCGAATGTGTTTACTGGACATCACGTCGTAGGCGCCGCCATAGGCTTTGCGAGTGATGACCGTCAGCTTGGGCACGGTGGCTTCGCAGTAGGCGTAAAGCAATTTTGCCCCAGCGCGAATGATGCCATGATGCTCCTGGTAGGTGCCGGGAAGGAAACCGGGCACATCTACAAACGTCACCAGGGGAATGTTGAAAGCATCGCAAAAGCGGACAAAACGAGCAGCTTTTTCGGAAGCATCAATATCCAGCACCCCGGCCAGCACCGCTGGCTGATTGGCCACGATACCCACAGAATGGCCACCCAGGCGGGCAAACCCGACCACAATGTTTTGGGCAAAGGATTCGTGAATTTCAAAAAATTGCCCATTATCCACAATCATGCGGATGGCGTCTTTGATGTCATAAGGCTTGCCGGGATCGTCCGGGATCAGACTATCCAGGGCTTCGTCCATGCGCAGCGGATCGTCATTGGTTGGGACGAAAGGCGGATCTTCCATGTTGTTTTGGGGCAGGTAACTGAGCAATTTGCGAATCAAATAGAGCGTATCGGCCTCACTATCGGCGGCTACATGACACACACCCGATTTTTCTGCATGGACGCTCGCCCCGCCCAATTCTTCAAAAGTCACTTCTTCGTGAGTCACGGCCTTGACCACATCAGGGCCGGTGACGAACATGTACGAAGAATTGCGCACCATGAAGATAAAATCGGTCAGCGCGGGGGAGTAAACCGCGCCGCCGGCGCACGGTCCCATGATGGCTGAAATTTGGGGGATGACCCCACTGGCAAGTGTATTGCGCAGGAAAATATCGGCATAGCCCCCCAGGGAGACCACACCTTCTTGAATGCGTGCTCCCCCAGAGTCGTTGAGACCAATGACTGGCGCACCGTTTTTCATGGCCATGTCCATGATTTTGCAAATTTTTTCGGCGTGCACTTCGCCCAAACTACCGCCAAAAACGGTGAAATCCTGGGAAAAGACATACACCAGCCGGCCATCAATTGTTCCCCAGCCGGTTACTACCGAGTCTCCCAAGTATTTTTGTTCATCCAGCCCAAAGTCATGAGTGCGGTGCTGAACGAATGCGTCTATCTCGCGGAAGGATCCCTTGTCGAGAAGCAGGTCAAGGCGTTCGCGCGCCGTGAACCGTCCCCTCTTGTGTTGGGCTTCGATTCGTTCCTGTCCGCCGCCCAATCTTGAACGGGCGCGTTTCTCATGCAGTATTTGGTTTTTCAACTGGTTGCTCATGTGCCTCACTTTGTGCGAAATACGATTTGGTTCCCGGAAGATTTGCTAACGTCCATGCCAGCATAATTGCCAGCAGAGAGCCCGTCAGCGCAAAGGGCAGGTTGGCGCGGGAGGTCTCGAAGAAAAGCCGCTCGATCCAATATTCTATCAGCCAAAGCAGGATGGATACCGCCGCGCCTGCAGCTGCCCATTGTTTTCGCCGCAGCATTCCGAACACGAGGACGCCCCCCGCCGCTCCCCAGCCTGCTCCTGTGACCAAAAGATATACCACGCTCAGGCTGGATTCAAACTCCGACAGCACATTCCACCAGCGCAGCGCTGCCGCAAAGCGGATTGCGCCCCAGGCTGTTAGCAATAACACCATCCATAGGAGCAGGGTTACACCGAAGGGACGTCTTTTTTCAGGCATGGCTCAGGCCTGTTATAACGGAATCAGGTTTCGGCGGGGTGGGATGCGTCATGTCGTCCTTTTAACCACAGATGAAAGCAGATAAAAAGGGCGTGTGAGTGCTTTGGCATTGGTTCTATCCATAATCGACGCTCATTCGTGTTCATCTGTAGTGAAATTCCGATGTTAATACGATCCTATGGCTGGAGGATGGGATGGTAGCGCATAAGGTTTTTGCCTCCGTAACGGAGGTTCATCTGTTCGAGGTAGGGAGCGTATTGTCCCGCATAAGGAAGGTTGTTAATGATGTCAATGTTTGCGAGGAGATAGTCCATGCCGATTTCGGCGAGGTAAGCGCCTGCCTGACCCTTTTTGAGATATTGGAAGTATTCGTAACTGTTGATCAAACCGTCCAGGTTGACGATGGTGCGGTCTTTGATGAAGTATCCCACATTGCCGCCGCCGGTGATTCCGATCAAACTGCCGGGTTCTGTGTGTGCTTCGAGGAATTTCGCCATATCGTTGTAGGGAGTTCCGGCTGGCTGGGAACGGTGAGGCATGGTTGCCTGAATGTATCTCCAGTGCGACGCGCCCATGCTGAGACCGAGAAAGACGGCAGCGAGCCAGAGGGCGGTTTGTGCTGCCGGGAATTTGCGCAGGGGCTGGTAAACCATCCCGACCATCAGGCTCAAGAGGATGACGACGGTGATGAGTTGTGTTGTCCAATACCATTCCTTGAAGGCGGAGTAGCCCGTGATGTGGTAAGACAGCACCTGGATCCATGCGGCGCAGACGAGAGGGATGATGCTGAACTGGACGATGGCATTCCTCGCCTTGCGTTTGTCCAGCCAGAGGAGGAGGTAGAACGCCAGCGCGAAGACAGCGAGCAGGAGCAGGTAACGCTGGGCTTCTGAAAGACCGGGCGCTGGCAGGTTTTGCGCCCAACTTCCGATGAGATTGGATGCGGGATGCCAGGCATTGCCCTCGCCGCGGTAGTCAATGCCGAAGAAGGTGAGCGCGTTCCGCGCGGAGCCGCCATAGACCTTGCCCTCTAGCGAACCCCACCAGCGTTTGATCTGTCCGCTGACGGGGAAGAAGGTGCCGAAGGCGAGTTTGTTCCACAGCATATAGACTCCCAGCGCGCCGCCGATGATGCCGTAATATACCGCGCCTTCTGCCAGCCAGATTTTCCACTGACTGGCAAGCAGTTTCAAAGGAGATGGTTCGTCTTCGGCGCTCTGGCTGCCACTTCTCAATCCCAGCATACCGAGGCGGTACGAGCCGAGCAGAAGCAGAGTCAGGAGCAGGTCACTGATGAGGAAAGTGGGTAGAAATCCATCGTAACGCTTAATCGTCGTGGTAAACATCAATGTTGTGTCCAAAATTACAGAAACGCTGATTGCAAATCCTGCCAGTCGTTTGAGCAGGCGGTTCAAAGTCAGCACAACTGAACGCTGGTAAAGACCGAAAAGGCAGGCAGCGGGAAGTTTGATCAGCAAAGCCAGCACAACCAGGCGGATTGCAAGGCTTGAAAACTTGTAATATTCCTTGAAAGTGACGAAATAAATGACGGCGAGTAAAGCCGAAACTGCGATGCTCACCATATCGAGCGGGAGCAGGTAGCGCAGGGCATATTTGCGGAACACGATCCAGATACCCGCCACGCCAGCCAGGAAGACCAAATCCAGCCGGCTGAATATGACGAGGACAGCGATAACTCCCAGACCTGCCAGTTGCTTTGTCGTGACCGGTTGTGTCCTCCACGATTTTTCGAATTGATAGAGTTTGTACGCGAACAGGACGATGAAAAACGCCGCAATGCCGGTCTCCAGTCCCTGCTGGTAAACTTGAATCAAAACATCCTTGCTGAACGCCCAATAGATGGCAGCAATCGCTCCGATGGCGGGCGTGAGAACTTTCCCAATCAGGCGGTAGAGCAGGATGGCGGTTGCGGCGGTCAGCCCGCTCATCACGAGCAGGAGAATTCGAAGCGGCAGAATCAGGTCGAAGCGCGCCAGAGCGAAGATCGGGGTATTAATCCACAGCCAAAGCGGATGATATCCGTTTGTGCGGTTGATCCCGTCGAAGGTGGAGCCGCGTCCCTCGCTGATATTTTGCGCGACTTTGAAATAATAATAGGCATCGTCGCGTGTGAACCATTGATTGGGAAAATTATGCGCCTCTGAAAGCGCCGCATACAGAGCGCTACCCAACACGACGGCAGCCAGCAGAATTTCGAACAAGGGAATCCGCTTCATTCAATATCCAGGGTGATCTTTCCAAAGTTTTCGTTTCGTTCCAGTCTTTCATGAGCGCGCGCGGCTTCTTTCAGGGGGAAGGTGGAATCGATGACCGGCTTTAGTTTGCCTGCTACCACCAGGTCCATCACTTCAGCGAATTCACGCAGCGTGCTCATTGTGGAGCCGATAATGCTCAGGTGTCTGGAAAAAATATAGCGGTTGTCGATCTCGAATTTGGGCCCGCCGCTGTTGCCCACGGTGAGAAGCCTGCCGCCTTTTCTC
>JBMFPJ010000056.1:0-8714 GCA_049969175.1 Anaerolineae bacterium
GATCATTCGGTCGCCGCGGGCTACACCCTGGTGCTGCACGTGGCCTTATGGTTACCCATCACTTTATTGGGGGCCTATTACCTGGCTGGCGAAGGAATTCATTGGAGCGAAGCCCTGCGGGAGGAAACAAAATGAAAATTGCCATTCTGGGGGCCGGTTTTGGCGGCATGACGGCTGCCTACGACTTGCGCAAGGCCGGCCACGAGGTCACCATTTTTGAGGCAGCCGAACACGTTGGCGGGCTGGCTGCCGGGTTCAAAGAGCCTCATTGGGAGTGGTCAGTTGAAAAGTTTTACCACCACTGGTTTCAAACTGATCGCCACATGCTGGGGTTGATCCGCGAATTGGGCTGGGAGGAGAAAGTGCTCTTTCCCCGCCCTTATACGGTTTTGCTGCACAATGGCAAATGGTATCCGTTTGATTCGATCTTGCAGGCGCTGCTCTTCCCCGGGTTGGGATTCGGGCTGAACAAAATTCGCTTTGGCCTGGTGGGGCTATATCTGCGCCTGACCAATCGGTGGCAACGATTGGAAAAATATACCGCCGATGAGTGGATGCAAAAATGGGCCGGTCGCACCGTCTATGAGCAAATGTGGAAGCCGTTGCTGGTCGGCAAGTTTGGACCGTACTATAAAGAGGTCAACATGGCCTGGATGTGGGCACGCCTCAAGGCGCGCACGACTCGTCTCGGAACCTTTGAGGGGGGCTTCCAGCATTTTGCCGATCTCTTCGCTGAGCAATTGCAGCAGATGGGCGTGGAGATTCGGCTGGGGACGAGGATCGAGCAAATTAAACGGGAAGCCGGCCAATGGTCGGCGCGCAGCGAGGCGGGCGAAGCGTTTTTTGATCAGGTGCTGGTGACCACCTCCCCGCAGTTGCTGGCGCAAATTTGCCCACAGTTGCCCGAATCCTATTTGCAGGGTCTGCTGGCTTTGAAATCCATGGGGGCCGTGGTGATGGTCTTGGCGCTGAAACGGCGGCTCTCTGAGCAGGGTTATTACTGGTTCAATTTGCCTAAGGAGGCCGGTTATCCTTTCCTGGCGCTGGTAGAGCATACCAATTTTGTGCCACCCGAAAAATTTGGCGGCGATCACATTGTCTATGCGGGCGATTACCTGGAAAGCGGACATGAGTATTTCTCTCTACGCGATGATGAGTTGCTGGAGCGTTTTTTGCCAGCCTTCCAAAAATTCAACCCGGGGTTTGAACGGGAGTGGATCAAGAAGTTCTGGGTGTTCAAGACGCACTACGCCCAACCGGTGCCGCTGGTCAATCATTCGCGGAATATTCCAGCCATTGAGACTCCATTGGAGGGCTTGTATTTCGCTTCGATGAGTCAGGTATATCCGTGGGATCGGGGAACAAATTTTGCCGTGGAAATCGGTCGGCGGGCGGCACGCCTGATGCTTGCAAAAAAGAACAGGTTGGCCCAAAATAGACCGGCGCCGATGAAGTAGTGTACAATTGCTCTTATCAACATTCTCCCCCGTCGAAATGCGGCGGGGTATTCCAACCCAAAAGGAGCGTTTTCTATGTTTCACACCATTATCATCGTCGGGAATCTCGGTCGCGACCCGGAAATGCGTTATACCCCCAGTGGACAGGCAGTCACCAGCTTATCGGTAGCAACGAACCGGCAATACACCGGCTCAAACGGCGAGCAGGTCAAAGAGACGATCTGGTTCCGCGTTTCGGTATGGGGCAAAATGGCTGAGACGTGCAATCAGTATTTGCGCAAGGGGTCGAAAGTGTTGATTGAGGGACGTTTGACGCCAGATAAAAACACCGGCGGGCCGCGCATCTGGCAACGGCAGGATGGGACCAGCGGTGCATCTTATGAAGTGATGGCCAATACCGTGCGTTTTCTCTCCTCGCGCGGGGAGGGTGAGGCGCCCCTGCCCGGCGGCATGGACATGGTGGAAAGCGTGCCCGAAGAGGACATTCCCTTCTAGGTGTGCTCTGCCCAGGCTCAGGAAAATCACAATCTGATTTTCCGATCAGCGCGTTGCCGGCGACAAGGCCTTCTGCCGAAAAGGTTTGGTTCTCTTTGGCATCGAATTTCACGAATCTCAGTAAATCACGAATTCGGTATCATTGCTTCGGCGGAAGTGCGCCGCCTCGCAATGACACATTAAACCTGTGATTTACTGATTTTACCTTTTTGCAGTCCAGTCATTCGTTGCATTCGCGTCATTCGAGGCAAAATGCGCTATTTGCCTTCAGCAGAAACAGGAGAAAAGATCCATGGCGCTTCCTCCCAAACCACCTGCTCCAAATCTGGAAGTCCCTGAGGGAATGGAAACCGTCTATTCCAACCTGGCGCGCATCTCTCACTCGCCGGCAGATATTGTGATTGATTTTGCCCATCTCTTGCCGGGGGACACACAAGCGCTGGTCCGTGCCAGGGTGGTGATGACGCCGCTCAGCGCCAAATTGTTGTTGCGCGCCTTAAGCGATAACCTGGGGCGCTTCGAAGCCGCCTTTGGCGAGATCAAGATTCCGGGCGATTCGTCGCTGGCGGAAAATCTGTTCCGTCCTTTTCATCCACCTGAACCACCTGCAGGCGAGGATTGATTACCCTCTCCGAAAACTTATGCATAAACTTCACGAGATTTCCGAAAACATCCGTCAGAATTTTGAGGCGCGCATGGCCGCTCGCGACCGGGCACTGGCCCAGGCGCGGCAGTTGACACGAGCCTGCGCCCTGGCAATTCGCGCCGTTCATCGAGACGAATACGAAACGATGAACGAACATTTGAACGCGGCGCGGCAATTAGCCACTTCACTACACAAAGAGCTGGTGACTTATCCTGATCTTTTCTACGCCGGCTATACTCAAGATGCCCTGAAAGAATTTGTCGAAGCCAGCGTGACTTGTGCCTTAATTCAGAATCAAACTTTGCCTGCTCCCACCGATTTGGACGTGCCCGATTACACTTACCTGAATGGTCTGGCCGAAGCGATAGGAGAGATGCGTCGTCGCGTGTTAGATATTTTGCGTCACGGCTATTCACCCGAAGCCGAGCGCTTGCTCACTCACATGGATGACATTTATTCCGTGTTGGTGACCATGGATTACCCCGATGCAATTACCAACGGGCTGCGCCGGCAGACCGATCTGGCACGCAGTATCATCGAGAAAACCCGCGGCGACATCACTTTCAGTCTGCGCGGTGAACATTTAGAGCAGGCAATTCGGCGGCTGAGCAGCCAGTTAAACGGAAACCCGCCGAACGTCGAGGAAGGAGGCGCAGTTACCCTTCACCCGGATACAGAAGAGGACTGAAATGGCACGTCCAGGGCGCCGCTATCCACTGGTTCTCTACACCTACATGCTGAACCGCTGGTGGCCTGCCACCCTGTTCTTGAGCGCCGGGCTCTTTGCTCTGGCCTGGGTCGGGGAGCGCTATCTGCCCGAAGCAGACCAGGCCTGGCGCTGGCAAGCACTACTCGCCGTGGGCGTTTTCACATTGCTCATGACGGCTTTTTTGTTCCTGATTCGCAAAGCCGCTTACGTGCAACTCTTTCACGATCACTTTCGGCTGGTGACGCCTTTTTTGCGGTTAAACATCTCTTACAAGCGTATCCAGAAAACAAGTAGCGCCACGGTGAATGCCCTTTTTCCGCCCAAAAGCCTTTCGGGCTGGCAGCGGGAGATTCTCGCTCCATTAGGAGCGAAAACGGCCGTTGTGATTCACCTGAACGGCTATCCGGTGTCACGCTCTTTTTTACGTTTTTTTCTTTCGCCCTTTTTCTTTGCTGATAAAACCCCTCATTTTGTGTTGCTGGTGGATGATTGGATGCGCTTCAGCATGGATCTGGAAAGCCTGCGCACCGGCAAGAGCCAGCCGGCTCCCAAAAAGCGGATCGATTCCTCGATTTTAGCCAGGTTACCCCGCAAATGAACATTTACTTCGCCTGTTCGATCACTGCTGGACGGGAATTTGAACCCGTTTATCAGGCGCTGGTCGCTGCGCTAAGCGCAGATGGCCACGAAATCCCTACTGCCCATCTGGCCGGAAACAATGTGCTGGCGTTGGAGGCCGTGGTGGACGCTGCCGAGGTATATGCCCGCGATGTGGCCTGGATTCGCGCCTGCCAGGCGCTCATCGCTGAAGTGAGCGTTCCCTCGCACGGTGTAGGCTATGAAATCGGTTTTGCCCTGAACGAGGGCAAGCCGGTGCTCTGTCTGTACCAGCAAGGGCGCAAAGTCTCGAAAATGATCACCGGCAACCCACATCGCCGATTGAAAGTGGCGGCTTATCGCCATGGCGAGGAGGCCATTGCCCTGGCAAGGCAATTTCTGGCACAGCTCAATTTGTGAAGGTTATCACTAGCTTTCGGTGATATTTGACGATAGATTATTTTGGGGCCTTAAGGTATCATAAGGGCGGAGACGAAAAAAAGACACCTCCAAGATGCTCCACTCTCTCCTCCTTTGGCGAAAGTCTCCGCCGGGCACTCCCCCGGCGGAGACATTTTTATTTTAACTGATTCTGCATCGAATGACGCGAATTTCGCGAATTTTCTTCGGGAAATTCGTCAACTTCGATGGCAAAAAGCAGCCGCCCGGAAAAGTTTGAGGCTACTGCTCACCGGGTCGGCTTTCACCAAGCGGTGTTTTGCTCTCCGCGATGGGAAGGACTACGAAGAAAGTAGATCCCTGGCCTAATTTAGATTCCACCCAAACGCGCCCCTGATGATTTTCGACAATTGTTTTGACAATCGCTAGCCCCAAGCCAGTACCACTGACGCCTTCGGGGGCATTGCTGGCACGATAGAACTTCTCAAAAATACGGTGTTGTTCCGCCGGCGGAATTCCCGGCCCGGTATCTGCGACTTCGAGGATGATCTGCTGCTCGTGCTCCATTGCGCTGACACGAATTCGACCGCCCTCCGGCGTGTATTTGATAGCATTTTCCACCAGGTTGTCCAGCATCTGTCGAATGCGGATCGGATTGGCACGCAAGGGGTGCATTTCTGCTGGCACATCCACTGCAACTTTCAGGTTTTTCCTTTTGATTTCGCCCTCGAAAGTGTCCAGCGTATATTTGAGCACTCCATCCAGGCTCACCAGTTCGCGGCGAGTATCGAAGCCCGCTTCGAGACGCCCCAAATCCAACAGATCATTCACCAACGTAGTGATATGTTGCACGCTATGCTGAATCCGTTCCAGGAATTCGCGTTGCTGCTCATTAAGCGGGCCGATGCGATCAAGCAGCTCGGTGTAACCCAAAAGCGCCGTCAGGGGAGAACGCAAATCGTGCGAAATAGTGTGTACGAAGTCGTTCTTCATGCGATCTAATTCTTTCAGGTAAGTAATATCTTGCAACGTGATCGCCGAACCGATATGGGGAATAGGAGTGTATTGAGCGTTAAAAACGCGGCCATCATCGAAGTTGATTTCATGATATTTGAGAGGATTGTCATCCGACCGTTCCAGCAAAGCCTTGACGTCATCATGAGAAATCACTTCCAGCAAGGGCCGACCGCTGACATTTTCTTTGCCCAACTTAAATGCCTCGCGCACTGAATTGTTGATGAACAAGATGTGCACCTGTTCATCCAGGACAATGACGCCATCTTGAATATTGGCAAAGATCGCCTCGAGCTTGGCGCGCTCGGTCTCGGAGATTTTGGCCCGCTCTTCGAGCGAGGCGGTCGTTCGCTTGACTTCACGGCGGAGCCAATCGCCCAGGCGGTTGGCACGCTCCAGACTGCGTCGCACCGCGCCGACGATGTCATCGGTGCGCAGCGGAGGGATGAGGCAATCGCTCAAGCCGGCCTGCAGAGCAGCTTTGAGCAATGACAGTGACTCGCGTTCGGCAAACAAAATAATCGGCAAGGTGGGGAAGCGCTCACGCATCTCCTCGCTGAGATGCAGACCACTTTCACCGGCAAAGCGCTCGCCGATCAGCACCAGCGATGGAGAAGTTTCTTGCAGAGCCTTGTTCAAACCCATGAGGTCATGCACGATAGCGGTCAGGAAGCCGGTTGCCCGCAAGGCACGATCCATTAAGTGCAGCGTCGGTGATTCGTCCAGGAGTATCAAAATCAAATCGGCCTTCGCCATGATCAATCTCCATCGCGGCGGGTGACAGTTTTTTCAGAAAGGCGCGTCAATCGCTGCAATGCTGCAAAGACGGTTTGCAATGCCTGCTGTTGTTGAGGATTCAAAGAGCCAGAGGCACCGTTGAGCACGTGATTGAGCGGATAAATGGCTGCCTGGGTTTCAGCCAGAATTCCTTCACGAGTTTTTTCCAGGGTATCGCGTAAGCGCTTTTCGCTGTTACGGGCCGCCTCCACAGCCTGTTCCAGGGCGCGGAAAAGACGGGCATTGACCAGCGAAATGGAGGCGTAATCTGCTATGGCTTCGAGCAGGTTTTGTGTGGCGGTCTCAATTTCCCGATCTACCTTGCGGACGACGATCAGCAGGCCAATCACCTCATTTTGCACTTTGAGGGGCACCACCGCGGCTGATTTTCCCAACGCCGCGGCTTTGAACTTCTCCAGCGGCACGCCATGAATGGTCAACGTTTCGCCCGAAAGCGCCACCAGCGAACTGATGCCATCATCCACCGGCTGATTCATCTTTTTAGCCCAACCTTCGGGCAGATTGCGCTGCGCCGTCATCAAGAAGGCGCCGCTTTTCTCATCGCGAAGCAACAGCCAGCCCAAATCGGCCTCGGCCACTTGCAAAGCAGCCTCTACAATCTGGTCAAACAGCCGGCGCTGATCGGTCACCGAAACAACTGCTTTCCCCAAGGAAAGCAAAGTCGTCAATTCGCGCACCTTTCGTTGCAACTCGGCATTGGCTTCTTTGAGTTGCCGATCCAGCTGTTGGCGGATACGCCCATTGCGCGTCTGGCGCAATACTCGCTCGACCACAGCCACTACCTCGGCATCACGCGCTGGCCAGAGCAAATAGTCACTGGCGCCCAAACGAAACGCCTGGATGACCGCATTTTCCTGCCCCCGCTCGGCTAAAACGACCACGGGGAGTTCCACTCCCTGGGCACGTAGAGCAGCCAGCAGATCCTTACCGCTCAATCCACTCAAATTCAGGTTGGCGATGATTAAATCCGGGGAAAATTGCAATGCCTGGCGAATCGCCGAAGCCGCGTCCTCCACAACCGTTACCTGGTAGCCCAATGGTTTGAGCGCCTGGCGGGCAATTAAATCGCTAATATCTGGATCATTTTCTACGAGTAGGATACGTTCCCGGGGAGAAGCCATGATTTTCCACCAAAGTGACCAAAAAACGGTCGTATGCCGCAAGTTGTGTAATTTCGTACTGCGAGACATCGTCCCTGTAGGGGGATTAATCTCGCACCACTTTTAAACAAAAATTGAGATACTATCCAAAAAACATTTCATCTCATCAAAAATAAATTGTAACACTGTTGAGACAAACCGTGTCACGCTTGCGTGTATTCGGGTACAATTTTACTCATCATTTCTGCGAGGCACTATGGAAAATACTCTTTGGTGGCGCGACGGCATTATTTACCAAATCTATCCTCGTTCCTTTGCCGATAGCAATGCCGACGGCCTGGGCGATCTCCCCGGTATCACGCAACATCTGGACTACCTGGCCGATTTGGGCATTGATGCGATCTGGCTCTCCCCTTTTTACCCCACTCCCGACAAAGATTTCGGCTATGACGTGAGCAATCACACCGACGTGGATCCGCGTTTAGGCACGCTGGCAGATTTCGATCATCTGCTCGCTGAAGCCCATCGCCGCAATATCCGCATCATTCTGGACCTGGTGCTGAATCACACCTCCGATCAGCATCCCTGGTTTTTGGAATCGCGCGCCAGCCGCGACAACCCCAAAGCCGATTGGTACCTCTGGCAAGACACCCTCCCGAACAACTGGCAGGCAGTCTTCGGCGGACGCGCCTGGCAATTTGTCCCTGAACGGGGTCAGTATTACTACCACATGTTCCTGGCTGAACAACCCGACGTTAACTGGCGCAATCCGCAGGTTCGCCAGGCACAACTGGATGTTGTCCGCTTCTGGCTGGAACGCGGGGTAGATGGCTTCCGTCTGGATGTGTTCAACGTTTACTTCAAGGATGAGCAGCTGCGCAATAACCCATCGAAATTTGGTCTGCGCGCCTTCGACCGCCAACAACACATCTACGATTGTGACCAGCCCGAAATGCTGCCCCTCTTGCAAGAATTGCGCAACATCCTAGATTCTTACCCGGAACGCTACGCTGTGGGCGAGACTTTCCTCTCCACTGCCGAAAAAATCGCCCGCTATTGCGGTCCCGACCGACTACACGCTGCCTTTCATTTCGATTTTCTCCGCTCGCCCTTCCGACCTACCCGCATGCTCAAGGCCATTCAGGAATGGGAAAACCTGTATCTCAAACATGGCATCTGGCCCAATTACGTCTTGAGCAATCACGATGTACCTCGCACAGCCACACGCCACGCTCGTGGCGAAAGCGATGAACGGACCAAAGTGATGATGGCCTTGCTGCTCACCTTGCGCGGCACTCCCTTCCTTTACTACGGCGAAGAACTGGGCATGCGCGACATCCCGCTGAAACGCTCCCAGATCATGGACCCACCCGGCAAAAAATACTGGCCGTTTTACAAAGGACGCGATGCCTGCCGGTCACCCATGCAATGGGATGATAGCCCTGCAGCAGGTTTTTCAACCAGCCGTCCCTGGCTCCCCCCACATCCCGACTATCGCC
>JBMFPJ010000057.1:0-8653 GCA_049969175.1 Anaerolineae bacterium
CTGCTGAATTTGGCATTCCGCTGTATGGCATGGATAGCCCCCAGCGCGGCATCGTCCATGTAATTGGCCCAGAACTTGGCCTGACTCAGCCCGGTATGACCATCGTCTGCGGAGATAGTCACACTGCCACCCATGGCGCCTTTGGCGCGCTGGCCTTTGGCATTGGCACCAGCGAAGTGGAACACGTCCTTGCCACCCAATGCCTGCTCCAGCGCAAACCCAAAACCTGTGAAGTGCGTGTGGATGGCATTTTACCCCCCGGTGTGACTGCCAAAGACATCATCCTGGCGCTGATTGCCCAAATTGGCGTCGGTGGTGGCACTGGATACGTCTTTGAATATAGCGGTTCGGCCATTCGTGCCCTGACGATGGAACAGCGCATGACCATCTGCAACATGTCCATCGAGGGCGGCGCACGCGCCGGCATGATTGCCCCGGACGATACCACCTTTGAATATCTCTACGGGCGTGAATTTGCTCCCAAAGGTGCAGATTGGGACAGGGCCATTGCCCGCTGGCGACTCCTCCCCGCTGACGAAGGCGCGCTCTACGACAAAAGCATCACACTCGATGCTTCCTCTCTGGAGCCAATGATTACCTACGGCACAAACCCCGGAATGGCCATCAAAATCACCGACCGCGTTCCAGACCCAGCCACGATCCGCGATGCGAACCAAAAACTGGCCCTCGAAAAAGCACTGACTTACATGGGATTGCAGCCTGGTCAATCTCTACTTGGCCACAAAGTGGATGTCGTCTTCATTGGCTCTTGCACCAATTCGCGTATTTCAGACCTGCGCCTGGCTGCCTCCCTGCTCAAAGGCCGTAGGGTTGCCCCTCACACTCGTGTTCTGATTGTCCCTCGCTCGCAAGGTGTCAAGCGCCAGGCGGAAGCGGAAGGACTCGATAAAATCTTCAAAGAAGCGGGGGCTGAATGGCGTGAATCAGGTTGTTCGATGTGTATTGCCATGAACGGTGATCAACTCCAGCCCGGTCAATACGCCGTCAGCACCAGCAACCGTAACTTTGAAGGTCGCCAGGGCAAAGGTGGGCGGACGTTTTTGGCAAGTCCGCTGACTGCCGCCGCATCTGCCCTCACCGGACAGGTGACAGACGTGCGCACCATTTTATGAATGCAGCATGATGAATGCAGAATGATGAATGCAGAATGATGAATGCAGAATAAAAATTCCGCATTTTTCATTTTGTATTTTGCCTTCTATATTGGAAAAGATTATGGCTCAATTCACCACGCTCACCTCCCGTGTTATGCCGTTGCCTGTCAACGACATTGATACCGACCAGATTATTCCGGCACAGTTCCTTAAAGGGACCGACAAACAGGGCCTGGCAAATGCACTTTTTTTCAACTGGCGCTACTTGCCCGATGGCTCACCCAACCCTGATTTTGTTTTGAACAAATCGGAATTCGCCGGTGCGCAGATTTTGCTGGTCGGAGATAACTTCGGCTGTGGCTCCTCGCGCGAACACGCCCCCTGGGCACTCACTGGCTATGGTTTCCGCGCAGTCATCAGCACCTCCTTTGCCGATATTTTCCGTAATAATGCTCTCAAGAACGGCCTGCTGCCCATCATCGTGGATAAACCCACGCACCAACTGCTTTTTGACCTGATCCAGGAAGTCCCGCGCACCGAACTGACGGTTGACCTACCCTCCCAAACCCTTACGTTCCCTGGTGGCTCAATCACCTTCCCTATTGACCCGTTTAACAAGACCTGCCTGCTGAATGGCGTGGATGAGCTAGGGTACATCATGGGATTTGAGAAGGAAATTGCAAATTACGAATCACGAATCACGAATTAGGAATTAGGAGAATATGGCTCTCATACAAATTTATGACACCACCCTGCGCGACGGAACCCAATCCGAAGGCTTCAACCTTTCAGCCAACGACAAGATTCGCATTGCCCAAAAACTGGATGACCTGGGCGTGGCTTTCATTGAGGGTGGGTGGCCTGGGTCCAATCCCAAGGATGCTGAATTTTTTGTCCGTGCCCGCGACATGGATTGGAAACACGCCAAAATTGCTGCCTTTGGCGCCACCTGCCGCGTCAAGACCGGCCCGGAAGACGATACCAACATCAAAGCCCTGTTAGATTCGCTCGCACCGGTCTGCACCATTTTTGGCAAGAGCTGGACGCTGCATGTCACGGATGTGCTTTTGACTACGCTGGAGGACAACCTGCGCATCATTGAACAATCGGTGGCTTATCTGCGCGCTCAAAACCGTCGCGTGATTTATGATGCCGAACATATCTTTGATGGTTACAAGGCCGACCCTGCCTACGCCCTCGAAACGCTGCATGCCGCCATTCGCGGCGGTGCTGAGACGCTGGTCTTGTGCGACACCAATGGTGGAACAATGCCCTGGGAGATGGAAGCCATCCTTCGCCAGGTAAAGACTTCTATCACGCACCCTCTTGGTATTCACACCCACAATGATGGGGAATGTGCCGTGACCAACTCATTGGTGGCCGTGCGCGAAGGAGTGATTCAGGTGCAGGGAACCATCAACGGTGTGGGTGAACGGTGTGGCAATGCCAACCTCATCTCCATCATCGCCAACCTGGAATTGAAGATGGGCTACTCCTGCTTGCCGCAAGGTAGCCTGGCGAAGCTGACCGATCTTTCACATTTTGTGGACGAAGTAGCAAACGTGACGCCCAATGACCATCAGCCTTACGTGGGTAAAAGCGCCTTTGCCCATAAAGGCGGCGTGCATGTTGCCGCCATGCGCCGCTCGGCGCAAAGTTATCAGCATGTTGCCCCTGAACTGGTCGGCAACAAGATGCGGGTGGTTGTTTCAGATCTCTCCGGGCGCGGCAATTTGCTCAGCAAAGCCGAAGAACACGGCGTGGAAGTGGAAGGCGAGGAAGTAGTGCATGTGCTCAACGAAATCAAGGAACTCGAAGCGCGCGGCTTCTCCTTCGAGGCGGCAGAAGCCTCGGTGGCGATGATGTTGAAGCGACAGGAATACGGCTATAAACCGCCCTTTGAATTGATTGACTTCCTGGTAAATGTGGAACATCGTGCAGGACGCGGTATCTTTGCCGAAGCAATGGTCAAAGTGGGAGTAGGGGGCGAGGTGATTCACACCGCCGCGGAAGGCAACGGTCCGGTCCATGCGCTCGACCAGGCGTTGCGCAAAGCCCTGTTGCCCCACTATCCGCTGCTCGACAGCTTTCAGCTGGTTGATTACAAAGTTCGCATCCTGGATGGTGAGAACGGCACGGCAGCGCTCACCCGTGTACTCATTGACACTCAAAATGGTACAAAACGCTGGAGTACCGTCGGCGCCAGCACCAACATTATCGAAGCCTCCTGGCGTGCCCTGGTTGATTCGATAGAGTATGGATTGCTGATGGCACATTAAACCTGACCGTGAGGATGGACAGTTGATCGCTTTGAGCCTATGGTCTGAATGGAGATCCACTTGAACTTCAAAATTACCCTCCTCCCCGGTGATGGCATCGGCCCGGAAGTCGTGGCCGAGGCTGTGCGCGTGCTGGAAGTCATTGCTGCTCGTTTTGGGCATTCCTTCGCCTTCACTGAGCGCCTGATAGGTGGCTGTTCGATAGATAAATTTGGCACATCGCTTACAGATGAGACCCTGGCCGATTGTCAGGCTGCCGACGCGGTGCTGCTGGGCGCGGTGGGTGGCCCTAAATGGGATGATCCCGCTGCCAAAGACCGCCCCGAGCGCGGGCTGCTCGCCTTGCGCAAAGGCTTGGGCGTCTTCGCCAATCTGCGCCCCGTCAAAGTCCATCCGGCGCTCCGCGATTCCTCTCCACTCAAGCCCGAAAAATTACAAGGCGTGGATATCCTGGTCATCCGCGAGCTGACCGCTGGCCTGTACTTTGGCTGGCCCAAAGGCCGCGACAAAAAAGACGGCCGCGAGCGCGCCGTGGACACCCTGGAATTCTACGATTATGAAATCCGCCGCGTGCTGGAACTGGCCTTTCGCCTGGCTTCCAGACGAAAGAAAAAAGTGACCTCGGTGGACAAAGCCAACGTGCTTGAATCCTCCCGCCTTTGGCGACAGATTGCCATTGAGGTAGCCGATCAGCATCCCGAAATCACCGTGGAACATGTCCTGGTGGATACGGCCGCAATGCGCTTGATGACCAGCCCGGCCTCGATGGATGTAGTCGTGACCGAAAACATGTTTGGTGATATTCTCACCGATGAAGCCTCCGTATTGGCAGGCTCGATGGGAATGTTGCCCTCGGCCAGCCTGGGCGCCAGCGGTCCGGGCTTGTATGAACCGATTCATGGTTCGGCTCCTGATATTGCCGGCAAGGGGATTGCCAACCCCATTGGCACGATTCTTTCTGCGGCCATGCTGTTGCGCCATTCGCTGGGCCTGGAAGCCGAAGCGACTGTCCTCGAGCAGGCTGTTGACCAGGCCATTGCCGATGGTTGTCGCACTGCCGACCTGGGCGGCAAACTCACCACCCGCCAGATGACTGCTGAAATCATCCATCGCATGATGAATGTAGAACCGTAATTCCCGCTTCAGGCTGTTTGTGTTCAACAATGAACAACAGAGCGCGATCTTTCATCCCCCTTCCCCGCAAAAGACCTGGGCAATTTCTGGCACCAGTCTCGGGGAAGGGGGTAAGTACGGCATACCTGTACGAAAAACGACCTTTTTGCAGGCTCCACAATTAATTCTAAAAGCCCTGGGAAATTTATAACCCCAGGTATGCGCTGCGCACGCTTTCGTTTTTCATCAGTTCCCTGGCAGGCCCTTGCATTTCTACTTTGCCTTCTGCCAGCACGTAGCCGTAATCGCTGATGGCCAGCGCCAGTTGCACGTTTTGTTCTACCAGCAAAATCGTGATTCCTTCCTGGCGTAGCTGACGCAGGCTTTCAAACAGTTGCAAGGTGAGCACAGGAGCCAGACCGAGGGAAAGTTCATCCACCATCAGCACGGTCGGGTCAGCCATGATGCCTCGCCCAACGGCAAGCATTTGTTGTTCGCCGCCGCTCAGTGTGCCGGCTTTTTGCGTGCGTCGCTCTTTGAGCCGCGGAAACATGACATAGACGCGTTCCAGATTTTGCCGCAGGTGCGGGCGGGCGCGGCGATTGGTGGCGCCCATTTCCAGATTCTCCTCTACGGTCATATCGGTGAAGAGCTGGCGGCCTTCCGGTACGAGGGTCAGCCCCATTTCGGCTTTCGTATAGGCGGGCAAGCGAGTGACATCCTGACCGTTGAACCAGATGGAACCGCTCCAGGGGCGCACCAGTCCCATAACGCTGCGCAGCAGGGTGGTTTTCCCTACGCCGTTGCCACCCACCAGGCAGGTGAGCCTCTTTTCCTCCAGGCCCAGGGTGGCATCCCATAAAATTTGCACCTCGCCGTAGCCGGAGTTCAGGTTGCGAATTTCCAGCAATGCCATCTCAAGCCTCCTTCAATAAGTTTTCGGCCAGCCTGGGGTCGCCCAGATAGGCTTCGATGACTTTCGGGTCGTTCGCCACCTCTTGCGGTGTGCCATCGGCAATTTGCCGCCCATAATCCAGGACGATGATGCGATCCGAGACGTTCATCACGGCTTTCATCACGTGTTCGATCATCAAAATCGTCACGCCCTGTTCGCGAATCTTGAGCACGGTCTCGACCATCGTGTCTATTTCAGAAGGATTGAGACCCGCCAAAACTTCATCTAAAAGAAGCAAATAGGGGCGGGCAGCCAGGGCGCGTGCCATTTCCAGGCGCTTCTTTTGGGCAACATTCAGGCTGCCTGCCAGTTGATCGGCGCGGTGGGCCAGCCCGACAAATTCCAGCACTTCGGCGGCGATTTCGGCTGCCTCGTGTAGAGAATGGTTCTCATGCCCAAAGCAGGCGCCCGCCATCACGTTTTCGCGCACGGTGAGTTCGTTCAGCGGGCGGACAATTTGATGGGTGCGCGCCATCCCCATTCTCGCCAGAAAATAGGGCTTTTTACCGGTCACATCTTGCCCGCGAAAGATCACCCGCCCTTCTTCGGGGGTGTAAACGCCGTTGATGGTGTTGAAGAGCGTGGTCTTTCCCGCGCCGTTGGGACCGATCAACCCCAAAATTTGCCCTTCGGGCAGGTCAAATGTGACCTGCGAGAGCGCCTGCAGGCCGCCAAAACGCTTGCTCACTCCTTGAACTTGTAAGAGGATGCTCATGCCAGAAACCTCCGTAAACGGGCAAAGCGTTGTCGTAACCAGCCAATCAGGCCAGCAGGGATAAAGAGAATGATGAGCAGCATCAATAAGCCGGCGATCATCAGCTGGAAGTCTTTGAGCGGGAGCGAACCAATTTTCAGCCCGCTGGTCAGCAGAGTGCCGCGCAGGCGCTGATACCCCAGCGCACCGATGACCGGACCCAGGAGGGTGCCCTGTCCGCCCAGCATGATCATCACCAGGGATTCGATGGAGAACCCCAAGCGGAAGGCATCCGCCGGTTCGACGTTTCCGTTTTTGAAAAAGAACAATACGCCCAACATCCCCGGCAGGACGGCGGAATAGACGAAGGCGAGCGTTTTGGCACGCGGGGTGACCACCCCCAACACCTCGGCGGCGTCTTCATCCTCTCGAATGGCCATGAGACCCAGCCCGAATTTGCTGGTTTTGAGGTAGTAACTGAAGATGATGGCAAGGATCGCCATTCCGACCACAGCGTAGTATGTCAGCCACAGGGCTTTGGCCGCGCCGCCGTAAGGCTGATAGATGCTGAATTGCAATTCGATGCCGGTGGGTCCGCCAAAAGGCTGAAAATTCGCCACAAAAGTGCGGATGGCTTCGTTGACGCCAATCGTCGCCAGAGCAAAATAAGCGCCGCGCAGACGTAAAATGGCCGCCCCCAGCAAATACGCCAGCAAGGCGGCCATCAGCCCGCCTCCCAATACCGCCAGGGGCAAGGGGACATGCCAGCGATCCAGCAGGTACATGCCGGTGTAGCCCCCCAGACCATAAAAGACCACATGCCCGAAGGATACGTAACCGGTGTAGCCCATGATGATGTTCAGGCTGACCGCCATGCTGACCGCCAGCAGCACGGTGAAACCTACCTCACGCGCCGCGGCGTTTTGGGTAAATATGGGAGGCAGACCAATCAGCGCCGCGATAAGCAAAGTCAGCCAGAAGCCAGGGTGAAGCCAGTGTCTCATTGTCGGCCTCCGAGCAAACCAGTGGGTTTGACCAGCAAAATCAACACAAACAGGAGGAACTCAATCACCGGTACCCAGGTGTTGGGCATGGCCAGCGGCAGGATTCCCTCCAACACACCCAGGATTAATCCGCCTACCAGGGCGCCCAGCGGATTGCCCAGCCCGCCCAAGACGCCGATAACAAAACTTTTTTGCTGATACACATCGCCGGAGAGGATCGTGAACGAAAAGAAAGTGGCCATCAGCCCGCCGGCAATGGCTGCCAGCATGGTGCCAATGCCGAAACTGAGCGCCAGAATCTGCTGCGAGGGGATGCCCATCAATTCGGCGGCGGCGCGATTGTTGGAAACCGCGCGAATGTATTTTCCGCTGCGGGTGCGGTACAGAAAGACGTACAGGGCGGCCGTCACCAGCAGAGTCAGCAGCGCGGCGACCAGGCGCGTCCCCTGCAAGGTCAATGCCCCGATGTGAATACTGCCCAACGAGAAGCCGCTATCGCGCGGGGTGGTGGTGAAAACGGCTGTTCCCAGCCCGATGATCATCATGTTGACCGCGAACGTAGCCAGCAAGGTGGAAAGATACGGCGCGTTGATCACCCGCCGAATGGCGATGAGATAAATCACAATTCCCAGCAGCAATCCTAAAACAGCCACCAGCAGCAGCGCCAGATACGGGTTGATCCCCACCTGGGTGAAGAACAGGTAAACCCCAAACATGCCCAGCGTCAGCAAAGCCCCGTGCGCCAGGTTGATCACCCGCATCACCCCCCAGATGAGATTCAGCCCCATGGCGGCAATCCCATATACCACGCCAATCAGCAAGCCGTCGATCAAAGCCGAGAGGACAAGGGTGGCATTCATCCGATGTAGCCTCCGTAGTCAAAAAAATCCCCGCAGGCACACAGGCGCGCCTGCGGGGAACAACACCTCAGCGAATGGGGTACACAGGCTCAGCCGTCTTGACTTCGGCCGGCCAGACCACCTGTTTGACGAAATTGCCGCTGGCGTCCTTTTGCCACTGGATATACACCATCGAGTGTCCAATTTGCAAGCCATGATTTTCGGCAGAAGTATCAAACTTGATATGGCCGAAGAAAGTTATCATGTCCATGCTATCCAGGGCGGCCTTGATGGCTTGAGTATCCAGCGAGCCGGCGGTTTCAATCGCCTTTTGCAGGATTAAGCCAGCCACGTATCCACCGGCGGAATGGTAAGAGGGTTCTTCGTTGTAGGCGGCTTTGTAGGCGGCAATAAACTCCTCGCCTGTGGGACCAAAGTCAGGCATGAAGGCGGCCAGCGGTTCCCACTGGCTGGGTCCGACCACGCCAAAGGCGGCTTCGCCAATTTCGGGGAATTTGGGTTCGGGCGGGGCGACCAACAGCGCAATGAATTTGACCTTCAGCCCTTTGTCGTAAATGGCTTTGGCAAATTGCTGCCCATCGGCGAAGTGACCGCCGCCTATGACCGCATCCACATCGGCGGGAATCTTGTTGA
>JBMFPJ010000058.1:0-4176 GCA_049969175.1 Anaerolineae bacterium
CGGCTTATTATCTCATCCACAATATGCGTAGCGGACAGGGATATACAGAAAGAGAGCGAATCGCGGCACACCATTTTGCTACCGCCGCGGCGGAAGCTGGGGTGAGGCACATTATTTACCTGGGGGGGCTGGCGGACCCGGAGCAGCACATTGCTCCCCATTTGCGCTCACGCATTGAGACTGGGGCGATTTTGCGGCAGGGCAGTGTGCCGGTGACAGAGTTCCGCGCCGGCGTCATTGTAGGGTCGGGGAGCATTTCTTTTGAGATGATTCGTTTTGTGACGGAGTGTTTCCCCTTGATTCCCGCGCCGCGCTGGTTGAAAAATAAGGTGCAACCCATCGCCGTCCAAAATGTGGTGGATTATTTGCTGGCTGCGCTGGAAAATCATCATGGGGAGGGGGAGGTTTTTGAGATCGGTGGGCCGGAGGTCACTACCTATGGCGATTTGATGTTGCGCTATGCGCGTCTGCGCGGATATAAGCGGAGATTGTTGTTCCTCCCCTATTTGCCATGCTGGCTGATGGCGTGGGGAATCAGCCGCATTTCCCCTGTCCCCTATCCCATTGCCTGGGCCTTAGTGGGCGGGCTTTCCAGTGACAGTGTGGTCCTCCATCCGCATGTTTTGCAGGTCTTTCCAGAAGTGCAATTAATCAGTTACGAGGCAGCGGTGCGCCTGGCGTTGAGCCGATTGCATCCTTCTCAGATTGAGCGCGTTTGGGAGGATGGGAAGAATGGTTTCAAACGCTTGAAGCATGAGGGGTTTTTCATCTGGCAACGGGAGCGCGAGATCCGTGCGTTGCCCGATGGGATCTTCCCTTCCCTTGTGCAGCGGTTATGGCGCTGGCAGGTGATGGAGAGCCAGTTCCCTTTGCGCTTGGTGGCGCGCCGGGAATGTTCCGTTGGCGTGGAATGGCTGGAATGGCATTTGACCCCTGTCGCGGGGAGAACCTGGCTAAAGGAAACGCGTTATTTTGCTCCGCGTGGCGCGAGGGGATTCCTGTTTGGGGGACTTTATGATCTCTTCCTGGCTGTACGCGCCCGTTTTGTCCGCTAAAAAATCCCGTGGTGGGATCTGTTCCGCATTCGGCCAGTTTTCGCTCTGCTTCTACTTGAAAGGCGCGCTGCGGAACGATCGGCCCTACCGCGGCAAGCAGCGCCGAGGGCATCCCCAGGGCGTAGCGTGTCCAGACGTTGGTGATGGCCGGCATATCTGCTAAAGACCCAGATGGTTTCCATTGCCAATGGCAACAAAAGGCTGACGCGCCAGGTGGTTTCGCCTCCTAAAATCGGATAACTGCCAAAAGCGGCGAGAGAAAGAAAAGAAGAAGCCAGCAAGCAGAGCTCTGCAGCGGTAAGCAAAGTCGCTGGAGAGTGAATGCCTGTCAGGCTGATCAGTTCAAACATCTCCAACCATTCATGCGCCGCATGGACGATGCCAAACCCGGCCAGAGGGCGCAAGGCCATGCGCAGGCGCTTATCGGTAGAGCGTCCTCCCTCCATTGCCACCATCAGGCCCATGCTGAAAAATGCCAGGCCATCACAGAAGTGGATGGCAATGAGAGAAAGATTGGGCATGGGCAATGTCTTGTTGTTAGCCTTCCAGACGTAAGCGTGTGCCACAAACGCGGCAGAAGCGATCCCCCGGCCGGGCACGCTGACCGCACTGATGGCAATAAATCACAGTTTCTCCAGCAGGTTCGGCTTCTTTTACCCGCCGCCGACGGCGGGGTCGCCGAGAATCTGCATCGCCGCGGGAGCTCCAGAAATAAATCACTCCGCCAATGATGAGCAAAACGCCAATGCTACCAAGAAGATACGGGATCGCGTTGCTCAACGAGATGCGCCCTACCGCGTTTTGGTCCAGCGGTGCGCTGGGCGCGTTCGGCGTGCCAGAGACAACCAACTTGTCGCTGGTCTTTTCGTAACGTAAGTCGAGTGCATACTGCTGACCGGCATCCATCCGCCCCGGAATGTTGACGTAATGTTTCCTGCCGTCACTGCCGGTAGTGGCTTGCAAAGCCGGTGTAGTGCTCAAAGAGGTAACATCGAGCGGCTCGTCAATTTGAATGGAGAAAGAATCAACCGCATAATCCCCCGGCCAAAGGAAGTTGAAACTCCGGGTTGTGTTCTGGATACTGAGAGGACGATAATACTCAAAATGATACTTGCTTTGCGATTCAACGGTTACCGTTAAAATTTGCCATTCACCTTGTGCCGTGGGGCCCTCAAATTTGGCGTTAATCAACCCGCTTGGCTCGTAAGAGGCCACCGCGATCAAATTCGCATCCAGGGGGAGCCGAAACGAGACCGAAAGCGGGAAGGTGGCCCCGCTGGCAACGACAAAATCGTAAATGACCAGCATACTTGGTTGGTCATATTCGGGCCACAACTGGATTTCAAGTGTGCTCAGACGAAGCTCGTTTTGCGAGGCCGCAGGCAAGGGAAAGAGCATGGTCACGAGTATTAATAGCAGGAATAACCCTTTGCGCATGAGATGCCTCCATAGTCGCATTTTTTATATCTTACCATGCAACTGCCCAATGTCTCCACCCTGAACGACATCCCCTACCGGCGACAAAAATCACTCTTTATGGGCTGATCGCCTTGATCAATTGCCAGCAAACCTGGTTGACTGGTGTGGGAACGCCGTGCTTTTGTCCATAGCGGACGATTGCCCCGCAAATGGCATCAATTTCGGTCGGCGCGCCACGCAAAACATCTTGCAACATGGACGAATGATTGGAGGCAGTTTTTAACGCTACATCTTCGGCAGCCTGCGCGGGGTCGGCAAAGGGAAGGGGCACACTCTCCGCGTGGGCAACGGCGGCTGTCTCCTTTGCCAGAGCGTGCATCAAATTTTGGGCAGAAGGACGTTTGAGTAACTCGCCATTGGGCACGCGCAGCAATGCAGTCAGTGGATTGATAGCGGCATTGATGACCAGTTTGCCCCAGATGAGCGACCGCGCCTCGGCGACGATCTCCACTTGAAACTGGGCTGAACGCAACGCATCCACCAGCGGACCAATAGCCGGGTGCCGCTCAACGGAGAGGATCCCCTCCCCGCCGGCGCGCGCCAACCCGGGTCCGAGCAGCGTGGCGCCGCTGGTGGTGACACCCAAAGCGACGCGCGGATCCCCCAGTTCTGCAATCAACGTCTCGCGGTTGCCCAATCCGTTTTGCAGAGTGAGGGCAACTCCATCTTCGCTCAGGCATTCGGCCAATTGACGGGCAACGCGGGCGGTTTGCCATGCTTTGACCAGGACCAGCGCAAATTTTGCCCCCCGGCATTGAGCAGGGTCGGCCGTTGCCTGTACCGCACAGGCAGATTCGCTCCCGTCATGTTCGATCAGTCGCGCTCCATTTTTCTGCAAGGCCTCCAGGCCAGCTGGCCAGCTTCCCAGCAAGGTGACCTGATGCCCGGCCCTGCTCAAACGCGCCGCGAACAAGGTGGCCAGTGCGCCTGTGCCTGTAATGAGAATGTCCATCTTACAGTGCTCGTTGCAAGGCCTGCCACTCTTCTTCGCTCATTTCAACGGTGTGTTCGGCGGCAGGGAAGGCTCTGATGTGCACATCGGCAATGTATTCGCGGAAAGCGCGTTGCATTTCTTCGTGCAGGTTGGCGTATTTTTTGACGAATTTCGGCGTAAAGCGATCGAACAGGCCAAGCAAGTCGTGCGTCACCAGCACCTGACCATCACAACCGGCCCCGGCACCAATGCCAATGGTTGGAATGGTGAGCCGTTTGGAGATCAGTTCTGCCAGCCGCGCCGGCACCGATTCCAGAACAATTCCGAAGCAGCCGGCTTCTTCCAGCAGCAGGGCATCTTCCAGCAGGCGTTTGGCGGCCAGGGCGGTTTTCCCTTGCGGCCGAAAGCCGCCCAATTGGTGAACGGATTGAGGCGTCAGCCCTAAATGTCCCATTACTGGGATGCCTGCGCCGACGATGGCGCGTATGGCCTCGATGCGCTCTCGCCCGCCTTCCAGTTTGACCGCATCCATGTTGCCCTGTGCCAGGAAACGCCCGGCATTGCGCACCGCTTCTTCTACGGAGACTTGATAGGACATGAACGGCATGTCACCGATCAGCAGCGCGGCTTTGGCGCCGCGGGCGACGGCACGACAGTGGTGCAGCATCTCCTCCATGGTGACGGGTAGGGTATTCTCGTAACCGAGAA
>JBMFPJ010000058.1:4186-8533 GCA_049969175.1 Anaerolineae bacterium
GACCATGCCCAGCGAATCTCCGACCAGAATGGAATCAACGCCGGCCTGATCCATGGCTAAGGCGGTGGGGTAGTCGTAGGCGGTGAGCATGGTGATCGGCTCGCCGCGTTCCTTTTTCTGCCGAAACGTGAGTGTGGTGACTTTTTTGCGCGTGTTCGCGCTGGCTAAAACAGGTTGTGCAGACATGGTACCCTCCGAGTACGGTAGAGTCCGCTCGTGCGCCGCCCCCTTGCTTTGCGCCTGGCGTTTGGATGAAATTCGCCGTCGCGGTCGTTTGGGATCCACGCGGCAGGTATATTATTCCACAAATCCTGCTTTTCGCCTATAATTTCTCAAGAAAAGAGATTTCCGAAGTCTACGAGACTTCGGAAATCTGATGCTGGATAGTTCAAAAAGGAGAGTACAAGATGCGCCGAATATTTGGTTTTTTAATTGGTATTCTGGTGGGTGGGTTGGTTGGTTCAACGATTGCCTTGTTGCTGACGCCCGAATCGGGGGAGCAATTGCGCGCCGAGTTGCGGGCGCGTGGCCAGGGCTTTTTGGCGGAGCTGCGTTCTGCGGCGGAGGTGCGTCGTATTGAACTGCGTGAACGCCTGGACACGCTTCGTTCTTCGAACTGAGCAATCTTCCTGAAAGATCAGGGCTTTGCCTGCAATAAGATCGAATGTGCTTTGTATCGCTTACGCGGATTTCCTGAAAAAAGTCCCCCCTGGGTATGATTCACTGCGGCGCCAATTATTACGAAAATGATGACTGTCTGCTGATTTTGTATCTATTCAGGCATGTCATTGCGAGGAGTGGCGCCTATGCACTTCGGGTGAGCCTCAGCGTGGTTCTTTGTGGCGCAATGCGCCACTCGCAATGACATTTGCAATCGTTTTTTCTCTATGGCTGAATAGTTACCTGATTTTTTGATAAAACGCTTCTGCCTGAGCCATGCACGTGGCGTAATCGGCGCGGGAGGCGATGATTCGAGCATTTTGACCTGCGGCGTAGGCGCGCAGGTCTTTGTTTTGCAGGGCGGTGAGAATGGCCTGGGCAAGGGAGCGTGGGTCGTTGGTATCAACCAGCAGGCCGTTTTCGCCAGGGGTGATCCACTCGCGGAGCGATTCCAGATCACCAGCGATGGGGAAACAACCACAAGCCATGCCCTCCAGCAGGGAATTGGGGGTGCCATCATGCGCGCTGGGGGAGATGACGATTTGCGCCTGACGGAAGATTTTGGCCATTTGGGCATGTGGCAAAGCAGGGAGCAATTGCACGGCATGGGCAATGTGTAGTTTTTCCAGCCAGCGCAATGCCTCCGGTTCGTTGGCCATGGCCGGGCACAAGAACCGCGCCTCAGGGCGTTGTTCCAGGACAAGGGGGATGGCCTGGAAAAAAGTGTCGTTGCGCACGTAGGCGCGGAATCCGCGCGGGTTGACGATGATCGGCGCCTCGACCGGCACGGCCGGTGGGAAAAACACTTCGCGGCGGATGCCACCGTTGCCAGGAATCACCAATGACGGCTTGCTTGGAGCAAATCCCCATTTTCGCGCCAGGCGTACATCCCGTTGACAGTCCGCATGCAGGGCAGCGGCAACTTGCATGGTCCAGCGGGTGTAGTGACTCATCAGGGGAGTGGAGGGGGCATGCAGTGTAAAGTCATTGCCCCAAATGGAAACCAGTAGAGGGGCTGTTGCCCCGGCATCGGCCGCCAGCATCCCTTCGTAGGGAATGCGCATGGCATGAATCAGATCGGGTTGGACGCGCTGGAGCAGAACACTCAGACGCCGTGAGGCGCGAAAAACCGTCAGGGGGCCGAGCCAGTGTCGGAGAACGGTGCGCAACCCCAACGTCCGGGCGGAGGCGGGCCGGGGGAGGGAGGTGGCTCGTTTGGTCTGGCTGAAAGCAACCGGGGTGATTTCTAACCCTGCTAGGGGGAGGTCGGTCGAGCAAGGGAAGGTAGAAGCCAGATAGATCTCATCGCCGCGTTCGACAAAGTGGCGTATCCAGTTCAGAGCAATCGGGGAGCGGCCATCGGCCACGAATAAAATTCTCATCAGACTTTGATTATACTCATTGCGAGACCGTGGTAGGCGTAGTATAGTTAAACCAGGTTTCCATGAGCACAGGCCGTATTCTGGTGATCGAAGATGATATTGATAATTATCAACTGGTACGTTTCATCCTGGAACAATACGGGTATGAGACGTTTTTGGCGGTGAGTGGTTTGGATGGGGTAGATGCGGCGCGGATTCAGTCCCCCGATTTGATTTTACTGGATTTGGCTTTACCGGAGATGGACGGTTGGGAGGTGGCTCAGCGGCTCAAATCAGAGCCGCAGACGGCGTCCATTCCAGTCGTGGCACTTACCGCTCGGACGCTGCCCGAGGATCGTCAGCGTGCTTTGGATGCGGGCTGCACCGATTTTATTCCCAAACCCATTGATATGGGTACGCTATTGCGAATCGTAGAGATGCAATTGAAATTCGCGCGGGAAAGGGAAAACAGCTGATTTCTCTCAAAACTGAAATTGTTTTGTTATTCAAGCAAGAAGCCATCTTGCGCTAGACATGGTATATTTTGCCTGCCTGTGCAGGCGGAAATTTTGGAGCAAAAGGAAATTTTTGTATGAAACAAATCTGTGTGATTGGCGTTGGCTATGTGGGCCTGGTGACCGGAACCTGCTTTGCTGATTTGGGGAATAAGGTGATTGCGCTGGACGTGGATGAGCGGCGCATTGAAAATCTGAAGAATGGCATTATGCCCATCTACGAACCCGGCCTGGAAGAACTGGTGCGGCGCAATGTGCGCGCCGGGCGGCTTTCGTTCACCACTTCGTATGCCGAGGCTTTGAAGGATACGGAATATGCCTTTATCGCTGTCGGCACACCCTCCGGGGAGAATGGAGAGGCAGATTTGAAATACGTGGAGGCCGCGGCACGATCAATTGCGGCCAATATGAGCGGCCCCCTCATTATCATCAATAAATCCACAGTACCTATCGGCACGGGCGACTGGGTGGCGGAAATTGTCAAGGCAGCCCAGCCCCAGCCGATTCCATTTTCGGTCGTCTCCTGCCCGGAATTCCTGCGCGAAGGAACGGCGATCAGCGATTTTATGAATCCACACCGCACGATCGTTGGTTCGCTGGATCGCGAGGCGGCCAATAAAGTGGCTCATTTGCACCTGCCGCTGCGCGCTCCGATTTTGATCACCGATTTGCGCACGGCAGAGATGATTAAATACGCCTCGAATGCTTTCCTGGCCACGAAGATTTCGTTCATCAATGAAATTGCTGATATTTGCGAAGCATATGGCGCCGATGTGAAAGAAGTCGCTGCAGGGATGGGCTACGACATTCGCATTGGCAAATATTTCCTGGATGCTGGCCTGGGTTGGGGCGGTTCTTGCTTCCCCAAAGATGTCAAAGCCCTGGCGTATATGGCCGAAGAGAAAGGTTTGACACCGCGAATTTTGAACGCCGTCACGGAAGTGAACTACAACCGTCGCCGGATGGTAGCGCTTCATCTTTCGGCCATGCTGGGCGGCTCTCTGCAAGGGAAGGTGATTGGTTTGCTTGGCTTGGCGTTCAAGGAAAATACCGATGACATGCGCGACGCTCCATCCATCGACATTGCCCGCTACCTGAGCGAGGCGGGGGCGGTGGTGCGTGGCTATGACCCGGTGGCGGAAAAAACCGCCAGACCGCATTTGCCGATGGTGCAAATTTTCAATGATCCTTATGCCATGGCCACTGGCTGCGACGCCCTGGTGGTGATCACGCCGTGGAATGAGTTCAAGCAATTGGATTTGGCGCGGATTCGGCAGGCACTCAAAACACCGGTCCTGTACGATGGACGTAACATTTACGACCCGGCCACGATGAGAGAGCTTGGCTTCGTCTATCGAGGAGTAGGACGCGGCAACGAACTCGCCTGAGATGCGTTACAATCAAGGGGCGCCTGCAGGCGCTCCCTTGATTTTTTGATAAAAGGTGTGCACAAACAGGGATATGACTACTCCTCCCGTATGTAATTACGACGGCTCAGATTATCAAACCTCCTTTTGGGAAAAAGGCGGTCGGGCCTATGAAGATCGCGCTGAAGCCATCGCTTTAAAACGTTTGCTCCCCAAAAACGGACAGCTCCTTCTGGAGCTGGGCGCTGGCGCTGGACGGAATACGCCGCGTTATCGTGGCTTTGAACGAGTCGTCTTGCTTGATTACTCGATTACTCAGCTCCAACAAGCGCGGGCGCGCCTGGGTGATTCTCCCCATTATCTTTACGTCGCTGCAGATATTTATCGCTTACCTTTTGTAGATGGCGTCTTCGACGCGGCCACCATGATCCGTACCTTGCACCA
>JBMFPJ010000059.1:0-8415 GCA_049969175.1 Anaerolineae bacterium
GCTCCGGTGTTGCTGATCACTTCGCTGAGAACGATGAACACGCCATTGAGATTTTGCGTGGTATTGTAGAAACCTTGCCCGGACCACCGTGGGCCAGAAGCACTCGCCCCTCAATGGCCGATGGCCTGTTCTCTGCTCCTGAAGAACCGCTCTACCCTGCCGAGGAAATTTATGGCATTTTGCCGCGCACGTTCCGCGAAACCTACGATGTGCGCGAGATCATTGCTCGCCTGGTGGATGGCAGCAAATTCCGCGAATTCAAAGCTCGCTACGGAACGACTATCGTCTGTGGCTTCGCCCGCATTTATGGCTATCCGGTGGGAATCATTGCCAACAATGGCGTACTCTTCAGCGAGTCGGCCCTCAAAGCCACTCACTTCATCGAGCTTTGCGATCAACGTGGCATCCCACTGTTGTTCTTGCAAAACATCACCGGCTTCATGGTCGGACGTGAATATGAAGCCGGCGGCATCGCCAAAGATGGCGCCAAGATGGTTCATGCTGTTGCCACAACTCGTGTCCCCAAATTGACTGTCATCATCGGCGGTTCGTTTGGGGCCGGAAATTACGCCATGAGTGGCCGTGCCTACGGTTCTCGTTTTTTGTGGATGTGGCCCAACGCCCGCATTTCCGTCATGGGTGGAGAACAGGCAGCCAATGTGCTGCTCACCATCAAACAAGATCAGCTCCAGCGCGAAGGCCGCCCCCTGCTAACGCCCGAGCAGGCCGAAGAGTTCAAACGCCCCATTTTGGAAAAATACGAAAACGAAGGCAACCCCTATCATTCCACCGCCCGGTTATGGGATGATGGTGTGATTGATCCGGCGCAGACCCGCCAGGTGCTTGGGCTGGCGTTATCGGTCGTTATGAATTCACCGCTGGAAGAGCAGGGATTTGGCGTGTTCAGGATGTAAAAAAATGTTCTCTAAAATTCTCATTGCCAACCGTGGCGAAATCGCCCTCCGCATCTTGCGTGCCTGCCAGGAAATGGGCATCCAAACTGTCGCCGTCTATTCTGAAGTGGATCAAAACGCCCGCCATGTTCAACAGGCCGATGAAGCCGTGTTCCTCGGCGCGGCGCCGCCCCAGGAATCTTACCTGAACATCGAAAAAATCATCGCCGCCGCCAAACAAAGCGGCGCACAGGCCATTCACCCCGGTTACGGATTCCTTTCCGAAAATGCGGCTTTTGCCGAAGCCGTCGAAGCCGCCGGCCTGACCTTCATCGGCCCGCCCGCCTACGCCATCCGCGCCATGGGCGACAAAGCCGAAGCGAAAACGCGCATGGCCGCCGCGGGCGTTCCCACCATCCCGGGTGCCCAGGGGCTGGAATCCGTTGCCGAATTTGAGCAAGCGGCGCAGCAGATCGGTTATCCTATCCTGCTTAAAGCTGCTGCCGGCGGAGGCGGCAAAGGAATGCGCATCGTCTGGGAGGCCGACGATTTGCCCGAAGAGATCGCCGCCGCCCGGCGCGAAGCCCTGCACGCCTTTGGCGACGATCGTTTAATCATCGAAAAATTCATCCCCAATGCTCACCACATCGAAATCCAGGTGCTCGGTGATCGCTATGGGCATCTCGTTCACCTCTTCGAGCGCGAATGTTCCGTGCAACGACGCCACCAAAAAATTATCGAAGAGACCCCTTCCCCGCTCCTTACTCCCCTTCTCCGCCAGCAAATGGGTGAAGCCGCCGTCAAAGCCGCCCAAGCGGTTGGCTACTCCAATGCCGGAACGGTAGAGTTTATTTTCGACCCCACTCATTCCACTTTCTTCTTTCTGGAGATGAACACTCGCCTGCAAGTGGAACATCCCATCACCGAAGCAGTGACCGGCCTCGACCTGGTGCAATGGCAAATTCGCCTCGCCGCGGGAGAACGCTTCCCCTACGCTCAACATGATCTCAGTCAGCGCGGCCATGCCATCGAATGCCGCATCTATGCTGAAGACCCGGCCAACGGTTTCCTCCCCAGCACCGGCACATTACTGCAATTCCGCCCGCCACAAGGTCCTGGCATTCGCCTCGATACCGGTGTTTCCCCTGGCGATCTGGTTACCCATCACTATGACCCTCTGCTGGCCAAGCTCATCGTCTATGCCGAAGACCGCCCGGCCGCGATCCGTCGTATGCAGGCTGCCTTGCGCGACCTCATCATCCACGGCGTGCAGACCAATATCAATTTCCTGCAGGCAGTTTTGGCGCACCCCGATTTTCTCAAAGGAGAAATCACCACCCGTTGGGTAGAGACCACCTTTGACTGGACGCCACCGACCCCCTCGCTTTTCCACCTCATCGGCGCGGCGCTGGCGGACCTGGCGGCGGCTTCCGTTTCGACGGGCGAATCCACCCCCCAGGCGGATTCATACAACCCGTGGATCCTCTTACAAGGTTTCAGGAACTGATGAGACTCACCTTCGATCACACTCCGATAGAAATCAACCGCGTAGGCAAAGACTACCTCCTCACCCTCGGCGATCAAACGATGCGGGTGGAAGTGCTGCACAGCGAAAACGGCCGTCTGGTGTTGCAGGTGGAGGGCCAGCGACGAGTTGTCCACGTTTCGCTTCAGCGGGCCAAACGCTGGGTTACTGTGGATGGTCAGACCTTCCTCCTTGTCCCCGCGGCGAAGCGCCCGGCAGGTGGCCCGGGGCAAGAGCGTGCCTCGCGGCTGGTCGCGCCCATGCCGGGACAGGTGCGCAGCGTCAACGTCCAGCAGGGAGAGACGGTGAACAAAGGCCAAACCCTTCTCGTGCTGGAGGCGATGAAGATGGAAATTCGCATTCAAGCCCCTGCTGAGGGGGTGGTGAGCCAACTGCTGGTTCGCCAGGGCCAAACCGTGGAACGCGAGCAAACGCTCATCCATTTTCAGCCGATTATTTCTTGAAGGAGGGCTTATGCCAGGCAAATATTTTGAAGAGCTGGAAGTTGGCATGGTTTTCAAACATCCGCTGGGACGAACAGTCACGGAAATGGACAATGTGCTCTTTTCGGCGCTGACGATGAACACCCAGCCTTTGCATCTCAATGAAGACTTCGCCGCACGCACCGAATTTGGTCAGCGCCTGGTCAACGGACTGTTCACGCTGGCCCTGGTTGTGGGTCTGACTGTGGCTGACCTGACCGAGGGCACGATTGTGGCCAATTTAGGTTATGACAAAGTGGTGCATCCCAACCCCGTTTTCCATGGCGATACCATTTATGCCGAGAGCGAAATTCTGGAAAAACGCGAATCTCGCTCGCGCCCCAATGTGGGCATTGTGCGCATCCGCAGCCGTGGCCGTAAGGCGGATGGTACGGTTGTGGTGGAATTTGAACGTACGGCAATGTTTCTGAAGCGCCCGCAAAGTGAGTAAGGAGAATTATGCATTCGCGTAGAGCCTTATTGTATATGCCAGGGGATGACTGGAAGAAAATCACCAAAGCCACCACCCTCGGCGTGGATTGTATTTGTATGGATATGGAAGATGGCGTGGCCATCAGCCGTAAGGCGGAGGCGCGCGCCACCATTGCCCGCGCCTTGCAGGAACTGGATTTTGGGAAAAGTGAAAAACTGGCGCGTATTAATGCCGTTGGTTCGGGCTGGGAAAACGATGACTTGAATGCCGTATTGCCTTATCGCCCCGATGGCATTGTGATTCCGAAGGTGGAGGAGTATGCCCAGATCGAATGGGCCAGCCAGATCATTGAGGCGGCGGAATTGAAGTATGGCTGGCCCTTGCAATCCATTCGTATTTTGATCGGGGTGGAGACCGCACGCGGAATTTTGAACCTCAAAGAGATCGCGGCACACCGCCGCCTGGATGCCATCATTTTCGGCGGTGAAGATTTTGCCGCTTCCATTGGAGCCACGCGCACGCCCGAAGCGATTGAGTTGCTCTATGCGCGCCAGGCCGTGGTGGTGGCTTGTGCTGCGTTCGACTTGCAGGCGATTGATATTGTCACGATTGATTTCAAAAATCTGGATGCTTTGCGCGCTGAAGCCGAATTTGGGGCGCGTTTGGGTTTTAGCGGCAAGCAAATTATCCACCCGGCGCAGGTGGAGCCGGTGCAGGAGGCGTTCACTCCTTCGGCGGAGGCGATTGCCTATGCTCAGCGCATTGTGGAGACCTTTGAGGCCAGCCAGCGGGAGGGCAAAGGCGCCTACGCTCTGGATGGTAAGATGATTGACATGCCGTTGCTCAAAAACGCTCAAAAGGTGCTGGAACGAGCCAGAGCCGCAGGGAAGGTGTAAACATGTTTTCTGTTTTCCTGGGGCTGGCCTCGGCGCTGAGCTGGGGCGCAGCAGATTTTGCCGGTGGTCTGGCCAGCAAGCAAGCTCGCCCGTATCAGGTACTCTTTTTGGCGGAATTGGGAGGGCTGGTTCCTTTGTTTTTTATCACCTTGTTGGTCGGCGAGCCTTTTCCCTCTCTTCCGGCCTGGTTGTGGAGCATGGTCGCCAGTATATTGGGAACGTTTGGATTGCTGATTTTTTATCGTGCTCTGGCGGAGGGGCAAATGTCCCTTGCGGCGCCGGTTTCGGCATTGTTGGCGGCCATTGTGCCGCTGGTAGTCGGCGTGTTCCGCCAGGGCTTTCCTGCACTGGTCACTTTTTGGGGATTCGGGCTGGCGCTGGTAGCTATTTGGACGATCTCTCAAACGGGGGATGGGGGGCGATGGAAAATTGATTTGCACCAGTTGCGTTGGCCGTTTCTGGCGGGTTTGTTCTTTGGGTTGTATTTTGTGTTGATTCACCAGGCGACGCAGGAGGCGTTTTTCTGGCCACTGGTGGGAGCGCGCCTGACCGGAACGTTGATCATGCTTGCTTATGTGGGCGTGGTGGGCGGGGCTCCTTTGCCCGGGCAGAGAATCTGGCCCCTTGTCGTTCTGGGCGGGGTGCTGGATGTGGCCGGGAACATGTTTTATATTCTGGCGGCTCGTGTGGGCCGGATGGATGTGGCGGCGGTGTTGGGTTCGCTTTATCCGGCTTCGACGGTGTTGCTGGCCCGGCTGCTTTTGAAGGAAACACTCAGCCGGGAGCAATCGCTGGGAGTGTTGTTGGCGTTAGGTGCTATTGTTTTGTTGACGGTTTGAAATTCAGGAGGTGAATATGGGTAAACTTTCTGGCAAGACGGCTATCATTACCGGGGCAACCTCCGGCATTGGCAAGGCTACGGCGCTTCTGTTCGCGGACGAGGGGGCGGATCTCGTTTTGACGGGGCGCCGCGTGGATTTGGGTCAGCGCGTCGAAACGGAATGCCGCCAGCGGGGAGCCCGCTGCGTGTTCGTGGAGGCCGATCACACCCGGGCGGAGGATTGTCAAAAGGTGGTGGAGGTCGCTTTGGGGGAGTTCGGTCGCGTGGATATTTTGTTCAATAATGCTGGCATGGTCACCAGTGGCACGGCAGAGACGACCTCGGAGGAGATCTGGCGAGCAACGCTGGAGCTCAATGTGACCGCGGTGTGGCGGATGTGTCAGTTAGTCATTCCGCACATGAAGCGACAGGGCGGCGGAGTGATCGTCAACAACGGTTCGGATTGGTCGGTGGTGGCTGGGCGAGATGCGTTTCCGTACATTGCCAGCAAGGGGGCAGTGGGGATGATGACGAAATCTATGGCGCTCGATTTTGCCCGCGATGGGATTCGGGTGAATGCGGTTTGCCCAGGAGATACGTTTGTCGAACGCTGGTTGGAGCGGGGTTATTTTGAGCACTCAGACCCGGTGACACTGGAAGAGGCGATGCGCGAGGCCAGTGCCTATATCCCTATGGGGCGTTTTGGCAGGCCAGAAGAGATTGCCCGGGCGGTGTTGTTCCTGGCTTCGGAGGATTCTTCGTTTGTGACCGGGCATTTGTTGCTGGTGGATGGGGGCAATACGGCGCAGTGAGGTGAAATAACTCCCCTTCCGCGGTAGCGCGAGATTCATCTCGCATTTACAAGCGACATGAATGTCGCGCTACGGGAAAGTGCGTAACATCAGTTAATAAAATCTTTGTATCTATTCAGGCATTTCATTGCGAGGAGTGACTCCTAAGCGCCACGACGAAGCATGATATTTGCAATCGTTTTTTCTCTATGGCTGAATCGTTACAAATCTTTTTCAGGAGACCCGACATGGAATTCGATTTCGGCGGCGCGTTCCTTTTTGTGCAAATCATCAATTTGCTGATTTTGTTTGGCTGGTTGATTGCGGCGCTTCATGCTCTTTTCAGATTGCGCGGAATGAGAATGCCTGCAACTGCCAGGGCGTTGTGGACGTTGATCATTTTGCTCATTCCCTTTATCGGTGCCATTGCGTTTTTCCTTGTCTGCCCAGGGGATGAGACGAACGGTTAGAGCGTGTTTTATAAATCGGGGTTTACCATAGATGAACACGGATGAACACTGCTTCTGAGGAAAGCGGGATGAAATTACCTTGTAAATCCAATTGATCTGTGTTCATCTGTGGTTAGAACATGAATTTTAAAACACGCTCTTAGAGGCCGCTCTTGAAAAGCAGACTTCCGAAGTCACAAAGACTTCGGAAGTCTGGCCTTTTGCTTGCCTTACCGCAGTTTTTCGCGAATTTTTTCTGCGGTTTCCACAAAACCCTGCAATTTTTCGCGCTCTTTTTGGACGATGGCTGGGGGCGCTTTGTGGGCGAAGTCGCTGGCGAGCAATTTCTCCAGGCGGGCAATTTGTGCTTCGGCCTCGCTCAGTTCTTTTTGTAGTCGGGCTCGTTCTGCACTTTCATCTACCATGCCAGCCAGCGGCAGGTAGATTTCTACCGGCCCGACGACCAGGATGGCAGCATTCTGCGGCTTTTCGGCCAGGGATTCCTGGATGGTCAGCTGCCCCGCCTCCAGTCCGGCCAGCGAGGCGATGACGGGCGCCTGTTGGCGGAGTAAATCGGTCTTTGTTCCGCCCAGCACTGTGGCGGGGAGTTTCTTCGCAAGGGGGATGTTCTTCTCGGCGCGCAGGTTGCGGATGGCGCGGATGATTTCTTGAATCAGCGTAAAGTTTGCGATTTTCTCTTCTTCCCAGCCTTCGGGTTGGCGCGGTTGAGGCCAGCGGGCGATGATGAGCGCTTCGGGCCAGTCTGTGGCGAGAGAGGATAACTGGCGGTTTTCTTTGACTGCCTGGCGCAGGTGTCCCCACACTTCTTCGGTCACAAAGGGAGTGAAGGGGTGCAACATGCGCAGAATCATGTCGAAGACCTGGACCAGGGTTTGAGCGGTCAACACGGCGCGTGGCCCGCCTTGGGCCAGTTGCCCTTTGGCAATTTCTACGTACCAGTCCGCAAATTCACTCCAGAAGAAATCGTAGATCAACTGACCGGCCTGGCCATATTGAAAGGTCTGGAACAGGCGCTCCACGTCGCGGATGGTAGCTTGCAGGCGCGCCCAAATCCACGAGTCGGCCAGAGTCCAGTTGGCCGTTGATGGTTGATCGCTATCTGCTGCTTGCGGCCCATCGTCGCCGAGCGCAGCAAGCGAGGCAATCACGAATCGTCCGACATTCCAGATCTTGTTGGCAAAGTTGCGATTGGCTTCCACTTTTTTTACCGAGAGGTTCATGTCATTGCCTGGGGTGGAGCCGACCAGCAAGGTGAAGCGCAGGGCATCGGTGCCGAACTCATCCATCACGATCAACGGGTCAATCACGTTGCCTTTGGTTTTGGACATTTTTTGTCCGTGCTCATCGCGCACCAGGCCGTGCAGGTAAACGGTGTGGAAGGGCGGCTGGCCGGTAAACTCCAGGCCCATCATGATCATGCGGGCTACCCAGAAAAAGAGGATGTCGTAGCCGGTTTCCATGTAGGAGGTGGGATAGAAATAGCGATAATCGGGTGTTTCTTCGGGCCAGCCGAGGGTGGAGAAGGGCCACAATCCAGAGGAGAACCAGGTATCCAGCACGTCAGGGTCTTGCTTCAGGTCAGGCGAGCCGCAGGTGGCGCATTCGGTCGGGTCTTCGCGAGCCACGGTCATGTGACCCTCGGGGCAATACCACACGGGGATGCGGTGTCCCCACCACAGTTGGCGGCTGATACACCAGTCTTTGATGTTTTCCAGCCAGTTGAAGTAGATTTTCTCAAAGCGTTCTGGGACGATGCGGATGCGTCCGTCGCGCACGGCCTCGAGAGCGGCTTTTGCCAGCGGTTCGATGCGGACGAACCACTGCTCGGAGAGCATCGGTTCGACGATCTCGCCGCCGCGCTGGGAGCGTGGGATGGAAGTGCGATACGGTTCGGCTTTGAGGGTGAGACCGGCGGCTTGCATGTCGGCCCAAAGTTTTTCGCGACAGACGAATCGGTCCAGACCTTGATACGGGCCGCCGTTTGCGTTGATGCGTGCGGCCTCGTCGAGGATGGAGATGATCGGCAGGCCGTGACGTTGTGCGATCTCGTAGTCGTTCGGATCATGACCGGGGGTGATTTTCAGCGCGCCGGTGCCAAACTCCAT
>JBMFPJ010000060.1:0-8375 GCA_049969175.1 Anaerolineae bacterium
AGAACTGGACAAAATTGTCTCAGAAGAACAGGCACGTGCCACGGTGTTGGAGGATCTCATTGCTCAGATATTGCTTTCTCAGGCCGCTCGGGCCGCGGGCTTTGAGATAACGGAATCCGACTTACAGTCCCGGCTGGATGCGCTGGCCGCTCGGCTTGGAGGAGCCGAAGCCCTCGCTCGCTGGCAATCGGCTCATGGTTACAGCGAAGCATCCTTCCGCACGGCTCTCAAGCGCGCCGCCGAGGCTGCCTGGATGCGCGATCAAATCATCTCCGCCGTACCTGTGACCGCCGAGCAGGTTCATCTGCAACAAATCCTCGTCTATAATGAAACCACGGCACAGCAGCTGTTGGAGCAATTGAAAAACGGTGCCGATTTCAACGAGCTGGCTGCCCGCGCCGACCCGCTTACCCACGGCGAATTGGGCTGGGTGCCTCGCGGCTATTTACTTGACTCGCAGATCGAGCAGGCAGCATTTCGCCTGCAACCTGGCGAGTTTAGTGAGGTGATCGCCACTCCGGCTGGCTTTCACATCCTGCGGGTGCTGGAACGGGAGGCCAATCGCCCTCTTTCGCCCGATGCGCTTTTGCAGTTGCAGGAGCAGGCCCTGCAAGATTGGCTCAATCAACGGCGCGCCCAAAGCCAGATCACGCTTACACCCTGAGGTTCTTCTCTGGAGCGATGCAATGGATAACTTCAATTCTCCCCAACGTTCCGCTTCTCCCTTGCAGGTGTGGGATATTTTGACGGTCCTGACCTTGCTGGTGACGGTATGCCTGGTGGGGTATTTTGCGTTTATTTTCTTCAACCCTTATACCCCGCTTAATTTGCTTCCGCCTCCGCCCACCCCGTTTCAATTCCCCACCGCTACGATCACTCCTTTGAGCCTGCCTCCCACCTGGACAGCCAGCCCAACCATTGAGCCGACGATGACCAGCACCCTTGCCCCGACCTTCACGCCGCTGGCAACACCCACGCCGTTCTCGCTTTTGCCGCCCACTTCCACCCCGACGGTGACCCCGACTCCCAAAGCGCCTTTCTCGGCTTCAGTCAATGCGATTGAGAGTGTGATTATCCCCCATTTGCAGGGTTTCGCCTGCAACTGGCAGGGTGTAGGCGGGACGGTAGATGATTCCAGTAACACTCCGATTATTGGTATTGTGGTTCGCTTGATGGGATCCTACAACGGTAAAGTAGTGCAATACACCACCGTCAGTGGCGTCAGCCCGGATTATGGCCGCTCAGGGTTTGAGTTTACTTTGGGCACTGTGCCCATTGCTTCCAAAGGTTTGCTGTATGTGCAATTGCTCGACCAGGCTGGTTTGCCCCTTTCTGATAAGATTTATCTCGACACGTTCAATGATTGTAAGAAAAACCTGGTGCTGGTGAGGTTCAGGAAAAGCCGATAAAAAAACAGGGCGAGAGCACCTCGCCCTGTTTTTTTATGCTGCTACATTCCAGTGGGCATATTTGGGGTTTTTACCGCGGACGATGTCTTCAAACAGAGCACGCAGCTGGCTGGTCACTGGCCCCATTTCGCCTTTGCCCACCGGCCGATGATCCACTTTGGTGACCGCGGTGATTTGGGCAGCCGTGCCGGTGAGGAAGAGCTCGTCGGCGATGAACACCTCGGTGCGATCAATGGAGCGCTCGACGACCTCCAGGCCCAGCTCATTCCCAGCCAGTTCAATTACCGAGCGACGGGTAATGCCCTCCAGAATGTTATCCGTGACAGGCGGGGTGATGAGCGTGCCATTGCGCAACATGAAGATGTTCATGGCGGAGCCTTCGGAAAGGTGACCGTTTTGATCGAGCACCAGCGCCTCATCGAAGCCGGCACGGACGGCGTCGGTTTTGATCAGAGCCGAGTTGGCATATGCCCCCGCTACCTTGCCGCGTGCCGGAATGACGTTATCGTCAATGCGCCGCCAGGAAGAGATCGTCACGTGGGCGTTGGTATCATTTTTGACGTATTTGTCGAAGGGGATGATAAAGATGCACAATTCATCGCGCAGATCGTGCAGGCGAACGCCGATACCCAAATCGGCCTTATAGATTGTGGGGCGGATGTAAATATCGCGTTGCCAGCCATCGGCACGAATCAGGTCAAGGGTGAGCTGAATCAGGGCTTCTTCATCGTAGGCTACTTCCATGCACATCATGCGTGCGGAGTGGAGCAGGCGGCGATAGTGGTCATAAGGACGAAAAACGAAGAGTTTTTTTTGCTCTTCGTTCCAATATGCCCGAATCCCGCCAAAAACGGCCGTACCGTAGAGAAAAGCGTGCGTGGCAATGCTGATTTTTGCTTCTGAAAAGGGAACAATTTTCCCTTCAAAAAACGCATGACTTTCGACGGCCACAGGAACACCTCCAGAGATTGGGTTTGGGTGTACTTACGATCAAATTATACGCTTATTTTCCCATATGGCTGCAAGGGGATGGGGTCGTCGGTTTGCAAGAGGCCTCCCAGGGGGGTGGCTTCCAGGCGCATCACCCGGCTGTTGGCGAAGAAGCCAAAGTCAAATTGGGTGGCTTCGCCGGCTTTTTTGCCGGGGATGGGCATCAGGCGCGCGGTCAGCGGTTTGTCCAGGCGCAGGGCAAGGGCGGCGAGGTCGAGCAGAAGGGGGGTGATCTCTTCGGCGGTGGTGTTGCCTGGCAGCGGAACGGTATCCAGGCCGGTGCCGCACACGGCGGAGTAGAGCAGCAAATCCTTGAGGGTCAACAGGCCCTCAGCCGCGCGGCGGGCGAGGATGGAATCTTCGAGGACCGGTTGCATGAATCCGCTAAAGCCGAGGCGCAGAAAATCGGCGCGTTCCACCGCCTCGGTCAGCAGCGCGGCGGCGGCCAGGGAGCCGTGGCGGCCAATGTGGGGGATCCCCATCTTTTCCACGGCCTGCCCCAGGGAGTGGGCGTCATCGGGAAAAGGTGCCAGCGAAAAGTCAATGCCGAGGAAGTTGACATGCCACAGGCGCGTGTTGGCGATTCCGCCCAGCGTGCGCCCATGCCGTTCGATAGCCGCGCTCAGGGCCTGGCGCGCTTCAGAAAGGGTTTTCTCTTCGCTGAAGGCAGTCACAGCCAGGTCGGCGGCTTCGCAGGCAAGGGCAAAGGCGGGTTCGGTGGAGTTGTGATAGGCGGCAGGGAAAAAAGGTGAGCCGGCGGGTACATTGGCCAGAGCGGCAAAGCGCAGGTTGGCAAAGCCGTTGGCTTTAAGCGGCGCAATGTTCACAATGGCCTGGGCGCAGGCGCGCACTGCAGCCGGGAAGATGACGCGATCGCCGGTCATCAGGCCACTGAAGAAGATGTTTTCGCTGCTGGCAATGGCTTCGGGGATAACCTGATAGCTGCGCGGTAGTTCGGGCAGTGCCGGGCCGAGGGCGGCATAGGAAATGCCCAAAGAGGAGAGAGCCTGTGCCAGTTGTTCGGCATAGCGCGGGAGCTGGTGCAGGTTTTCTGCTCCCAGGATTTGGGCGAAAGGTACGCTTGCCAGACGGGTGGTTTGCACTTCGTAACCGGCGGCCTGATAGGCCGCTGTGGCCTGAGCCAGAAAATCGCTGGCGGCTTGCAGAACATTTTCATCGAGTGGAAAGCCGGGGTTACAAAAATAGGTGATGGAACGAATTTTCATATCGCCTCGTGGAAAATGAGTGTCAAGCGGTAAAGCGTTGCCGCATGACCTCGAACATCAATACCGAACCGGCCACGCCCGCATTCAGCGACTCGATCTGGGCGCGCATGGGGATGGAAATCTTCTGTGTGGCCAGCTGACGCGCTGCCCGGCTGGCGCCCTCGGCCTCGCCCCCCACAATCAGCGCCAGCGGAGCACGCAGGTTGGCTTGCCAGCAAGGGAGGCCGTCCATCTCGGCCAGGTAGATGCGCAGGCCGCGTGTCTGCTCAGCGATCTCATCCCAGGGGAGGGGCTGGATGGGCAGGCGAAAGTGTGCTCCCATTCCAGCGCGCAACACTTTGGGGGCGAAGGCATCGGTGGTTTCGGGAGGGAGCAACACGGCTTCCACGCCTGCGGCTGCCGCCGAGCGCAATAACGTGCCCAGGTTGCCGGGGTCGCGAATTTGATCGGGAATGAGCACAAAGGTGGGGGAGGCCGGAAGGGGTAAAGGGTGCCATTCGACGACCGCCAGGATGCCTTGCGGGGTTTTGGTCTCGCTCAGGGATTTCAACAGGGTAGGGGAGACTGTTTCGCAATCGATTTGGCGGGCGCGAAATTGGGCGATCAATTCGCTGCCGCGCTGGCTGAGTGCTTCATCGTGCAAGACAAAGCGAATCGGCCACGGACTTCGGCCGGCTTCTTCCACCAAGCGGATTCCTTCCACGAGGAAGGCGCCTGCCTCGCGTCGCTGGCGCGGGCGAGCGGCCAGAGCGCGTACCAGCTTGATTTTTGGATTCTGCGCTGAAGTGATCACCTGGCTGTTTCTTCCCAGTGTTTCAAAAACGCTTCAACTGTTTCGGCATCGAACAGCACGATGCGCACTTGCCGAATTCCGCTGTGGGGATGGCGGGCGAAGTAGGTTTCAATGCTGTGCAGGATGATGTGCGCCGCCCGGCCTTTGGGGAAGCCAAAAATGCCGGTGGAGATGGCTGGCAGGGAAAGAGAAGTCACTTTGAGCTCATCGGCGACGGTTAAAGCGCCGCGCACGGCTGCGGCCAGTTTTTCATCTTCCTGGCCGTCTCCCCAGATCGGCCCAACAGCGTGGATCACATATTTCGCTACCAGCTGCCCGCCTGAAGTCCAGGCTGGACGCGCATGAGAGACGGGGCCGTGCTCGCGCACCCAGCGATTCGATTCTTGCTGGAGGAGGGGGCCGCCGCGGCGACTGATCGCTCCGGCAACCCCCGCACCGTGTTGCAAATATGAATTGGCCGCGTTGACAATGGCCTCGGTGGTCTCTTCGGTAATATCCCCCTGTACCAGGGCGATTTCCTGACCGGTGGCGAATTGGCGGGAAGTCAATACCTGGTTCATACTCTTCGCCTGACTCTGGTTTAGCCGAAACGCTCCTCGCGCCAGATGTCGGCTCGGTTGTGGTAACCGGCCTGTTCCCAAAAGCCAGGGCGGTCGTGAGACATGAACTCGAGGGCGCGCAGCCATTTGGCCCCTTTCCAGAAGTAGGGGGTCATCAGGTCTTCGCGGCCGGGAATGTAGCCGACTACGCCGCGTAGCGGGTAGCCGTGATCGGGAGTCAGCGGTTCGCCGTTGAAGTGGGTGGCCAGGAGGAAGTTATCTTGTAAGACGACTTCCAGCGGCAGGTTGACGGTAAAGCCGTATTCAGCGTGTTGCATCACGTGGGTAGCACTCGGTTTGATTTTGATGATGCCGTTCTCGACCAGGGCTTTGACGGAGACGCCTTCCCAAACGGTGTCAAATTTGCTCCAACGCGTGACGCAATGGATGTCCATTTGAATTTGAGTACGTGGCAATTGATTGAATTCTTCCCACGTCCAGCGTTTTTCTTCTTCCACTTCTCCCCAAATGCGGAAATCCCAGGTGGCCGGGTTGAAGGGCGGCACTGGACCATAGTGCAATACCGGGAATTTGACGGTAAGCGCTTGCCCCGGTGGCAGGCGGCCTTCTTTGCGGATTTGTTCTTCTTGCTTACGTCGGTCTGGACCTTCAAATGAAAACATAAATCACCTCGAATGAGAATTATATCAAACAGCAATGCCCCTTTGTCCTTATCGAGGGTTTTAAAGCCCGCCGGTCCATCGGCGGGCTATCGCTACAAAAGCGGCCCAGGCCGCCTCATCCCACTTCAGCGGGATGCGCAGGTTGTAGCACGGGAGGTATCCCCGTGCGGTAACTTGATGAAGTTTGCAAGAGTTAAATTTCCAGGCTTTCACCGGGTTTCAAAACCCGCACCTGGGTTTTCGTTTCGGCCTCGACTTGCCTGGCCCATGCTTGCGCGTCCTGAGCGATCAACCCCCAGGTGTTATAGTGGATGGGAACAACGGTTTTCGCCTGGAGCAGTTTGACTGCGCGCAAGGCATCTGTTGGCCCCATGGTGAAGTTATCACCAATGGGTAGTACGGCCAGGTCAATGCCTTCCTCGCCGATCAATTTCATGTCACCGAACAAACCGGTGTCCTGGGCCATGTAGATTTTCTGGCCGTCGTTGGTGGTCAGCAAAAAGCCGCAGGGATTACCGCCATACGAGCCATCAGGCAGGGCCGAACCATGCAGAGCCAGGGTAAGTTTGAGGTAGCCAAAAGGATGTTTGTACCCACCGCCGATATGCTGGGCATGGACGGTTGCACCCTGTTTTTCGAACCAGGAGGCGATTTCGAAGTTGCTGATGATGGTGGCCCCGGTGCGTTTGGCAATGGCCAGCGCGTCGCCCACATGATCGCCGTGTCCATGGCTGACCAGGATAAAATCGGCCTGCACCGCTGCCGGGGTGGTGGCTGCCGCAGGGTTTCCCTCCAGGAAGGGATCGACCAGCAAATGGTATCCACCCGTCTCCAGGCCGAGGGCGGCGTGTCCAAACCAGGTGAATTTCGTGCTCATTTTGACCTCCTTTGTACCGGTTTAAGACGACTGATTTTTTGGAATTATAATTCGAATAACTTGCAGGTGGCGAGATGCACAAACCCACTTTCCGCCAGCGTTTACAGTACTCCTTTGATAACTGGATGTCACAAGGCCCCTCGGCGATGATCGCCATACTGGGCATCGTTTCGCTGCTGCTGATTCTGATCGCAGCGGTGATTCTGACCCTGACCGGCTTCCACCAGGTGAACGATGGTCCCCTGACTTTTGGTGAGGCCCTGTGGGAAAGCCTGATGCGCACTCTCGACCCTGGCACAATGGGCGGTGATACTGGCACCGGCTTCCGTGCCGTCATGTTGATGGTGACCATCGGCGGCATTTTCATCGTCAGCGCCCTGATTGGCATTCTCAACAATGGTTTGCAAGATAACCTGGAACGCTTGCGCAGAGGGCGCTCCCAGGTTTTGGAAAGTGGTCACACCGTCATTTTGGGCTGGTCGTTCCAGATTTTCACCATTTTGCAGCAATTGCTGATTGCCAACGAAAATAAAAAGCAGGCCTCCATTGTCATCCTGGCCAACGAAGAAAAAGCCAGCATGGAAGATACCATCCGAGAGCGGGTAAAACTACATGGCCACACCTGCCTGATTTGTCGCTCCGGCAACCCGATGGACCCTGCTGACCTGGACATTGTCAGTCTGCACACTGCTCGCTCGATTATCGTGCTCCCGCCGGAACACGAAGACCCCGACGCCGATGTCATTAAATCCGTGCTGGCTGTGACCAATCATCCCCATCGTCGCCCCGAACCGTATTCTATTGTCACCCAAATTCGCAATGAAGAAAGCCTGGACATCTTGCAAATGATTAGTCAGCGCGACCGGGTGATGCCCCTGCTAACCGGCGATCTGATTGCCCGCATCATTGCTCAGACCTCGCGACAATCGGGCCTTTCGGCGATCTATACCGAATTGTTGAATTTCGAAGGAGATGAAATTTACTTCAAGCACGAACCCGCCCTGACCGGCCTGACCTATGGCGAGGCCTTGCTGCATTACGAAGATTCGGCGCTGATGGGCTTGCGTCGTGCCGATGGAACTCTTCTCCTGAACCCCGCCATGGACACCCGCATCGCCGCCGATGATCAGATTTTTGCCCTCTCCGAGGATAACGAGACGATTCATCTCTCCGGCCTGTCCCGCATCCCGCTAGACGAGAGTCTGATTCACCTCGAAGAGCGGGCGCGGCCTCCCCAAGCGGAGCGCGACCTGCTGCTCGGCTGGAACGAGAGCGCCCCCGCCATCCTGCGCGAGCTGGATGCCTATGTTGCTCCTGGCTCACAGATCACGGTAGTGGCCGATGTTGAGAGAATCGCTGCTGAAATTCAAAACTTACTTCCTCATCTGAAGCAGCTGCACCTGGAATACCGCCCAGCCAATCCTGCTGATGGTGAAGTGCTGGAACGCCTCGACCTATCCATCTTTGATCATGTCATTGTGCTGGCCTGTAGCGGCTTCACCCCGCAACAGGCGGATGCCCGCACCCTGCTCACCCTTTTGCATCTGCGCCGCATTGCCGAACGCGATCAGACCCCCTTTTCCATCGTCAGCGAAATGCTTGATCTGCGTAACCGCCAGTTGGCCGAAGTCGCTCGCGTGGACGATTTTATCGTCAGCGATCACCTGGTGAGCCTGCTCATGGCCCAGCTTTCCGAAACACCAGAGCGCTACCCCATCTTTCGTGAACTGTTTGACCCCGAGGGCGCTGAAATTTATCTCAAGCCCGCGGATGAATATGTGGTAACCGGGGTGCCTGTCAGCTTTTACACTGTCGTAGAGGCTGCCCGTCGCCGGGGACATACGGCCATTGGCTATCG
>JBMFPJ010000061.1:0-8357 GCA_049969175.1 Anaerolineae bacterium
TTGGCGGGCGGTAGTTGCGGCAATCAGCCGGGCGCCGATGGGTGCAGGCAGGGAGGTCGCCGCGCTGATGAGAGTGACCTGAGCGCCGGCATCCAGAGCGGCTTGAGCCAGGGCATAGCCTTGCTTGCCGGAGGAGCGGTTGGTGAGCACACGCACGGGGTCGAGCGGTTCCTGAGTCCCGCCGGCAGTAACTACAATTTTTTTGCCAGCCAGCGGGCCGTTTTTGGCCAGTACCAGCCGCAGGTGGCCGAGGATTTCGGCCGGCTCTATCATGCGCCCCTTGCCAATCAGGCCGGAGGCCAGGTGACCCTCTGTCGGGCCGAGGACGAGGGCGCCGCGTTTTTGCAAGGTGGCCAGGTTTTCCTGGGTAGCGGCGGCAGCGAACATTTCGCCATCCATTGCCGGGGCCAGCACCAGCGGGGCGTTGCTTGCCAGGGCGGTGACCGTCAACAGGTTATCGGCCAGGCCGTGAGCCAGTTTGGCCAGAGTATCGGCGGTGCAGGGGGCGATGACGAGTACATCGGCATGGCCTGCCAAACCCACATGGAGCACATGTGCCTCGCCACCCCACAGGTCGGTATCGGTGTAAGCCTTGCGTCCGGTGACAGATTGAAAGGTGAGTGCAGTGATGAAGTGTTCTGCCGCCCTGGTCAAAATCACATCCACTTGTGCCCCGGCCTGGGTTAATTTTGAGGCGAGATCAGCGGCTTTGTAAGCGGCGATCGAACCGGCCACCCCAAGCACAATGCGTTTTCTCTGGAAGATTCTCATATCTGCTGTGATTATACTGTAGGGCAAGGCTTAACCTGACTTTTGGCAACCCACCGCCATGACTTCACTGCAAAAACTTACCCTAAAGGCATAGAGATTACCCACGCCTTCAAGTCATTCCCAATGGGCCTGGAAAACAGGCTGTGCTCCCACCCCTTCCTCCGCGCCCTCCATCTTTCCCCGCAAAAGGCAGTGCCAGGCGGGGGAGGGACAGGCCAGAATCCCCTGACGGGGGCAGGTGCCTGTCCTACTCTGCCTTGATATTGGCTCAGGGCGCGGGTAGGCGATAAAACCCTCTCAGAACCAGGAAAGCAGGTTTGCGATAAATGGCATAGCCTTTGTCGGTCGGGCCACTTTGGGTCAGGTCGGTAGGCATCCAGGTCCACCAAAAAATTCCCTCTAGCCAGTCTTGCTTCATGCTCAGGTCTAGAATAGTTTGGTAGGTCATGGCCTGTTCTTGCAGATCGAGCTGGCCAGCACTACCCCAGTCCCAGGGATGGCGGTTGGTGCCATCTATGCTGCGATAGCCAATTTCGGTGAAAATAACGGGTTTGTTCCAGGTTTGGGAAAGTTGCGCCAGGGTATTGAGATGAGGTTGCCAGCCGGCACGTAATTCTGCCAGGGTGGGATTGTTTTTGGTGGTTAACTCGTAGTAAGCGTCCACGCCGATCATATCCACCGCGTCCCACCATTGGATGGCTGTTTCTTCCCCGCCCCAATTGGCAGCGTAGGTGATCGCGCCACTATAATCGCCTCGCACAGCGCTGATGACATTCCGCCAATCGGTCTCACGTGCAGTAGTTTGTTCGTATTCTACGCCTACTGCAAACAGTTCAACCTGAAGGCTTTCCGCCAATTGTGCATAGTGACGAATGAAGGCAGTGTAACTGCTAAACCAAGCCTGCCAGGCGGTCTCATTGTTGCCAAAGTTGATTTCTCCGCGCCAGTGATCATCCTGGGGATCTACGTGGGGTTTCAACATGACTTTCAGACCCTGATTATGAGCCAGTTGAATCACGTGGATTAATTCAGCATCGGTTACCGTGCGGGGATCGCTGTTACAGGAAATGGTAGTGGAGTTCACAGTAGGCTGATAACAGGTGGGAATGATAGCAATCCAGTTGGCTCCACTGGAAGGGATCACCTGAGCAACCAGCCGATCCGAATCCGTGGTCTGATAAAGGCCATGCCACCAGGCGGCATAAGAAACGCCGCGTTTGAAATTTTGCCCCCAAAAAGGGCCATTGACGGAATCTTGTTCTTCTTGCCAGTAGGTGGCATCGGGAAGAGTATCCCATGGATCCGGAAGAATGTCGGGAGTGACATAGACCCAGCCAGCATGTCGTCCCTTTGCCAGGCGGATTGCTTGGGCCATTTGGGAGGCATCCGCAGCGATGACCAAATGCCAGAAACGCTGTGCCGGGTATTTATAGACCCAGGTGGCTGGTAACCAATTCTGGTATGCCTGGCTGTCATCTTCGAAGTTTAGAACAATGTCTGCGGCTTGCATGTAACATTCGGCGGGGTTGATGCCTGGATTGATCACCACTCTGGCTGCCGGGCGCAGGTTTTTGATATAGGTGTAAATGCTTTTGTAATAGTCAATTTTTGCGCACGAAGGGCTGCCTTCGTCTAGAAAAATTCCATTGACCTGATACCAGGTGAAGTGGCGTTGAATTTCCTGGCGGACCGTGTTGAGGTTTCTCTGCCCGTAACCTGTTGCTACATAGCCCAGGGTCAGGATTCCTGCCTGTTGGCTTTGGCGAACGGTTTGAAGATACATCGGATCAAAGGTGTTGCCTGGGCCGTTATCAGGATTAATCACGGCTATGCCGACCGTTGGCGCGGCGTTTTGCAACGTATCCCAATTGGGGCCTGGCTCAAAGTAGGAGGGAACGGCTATTTTTTGGAGGAAGAAAGGCGTTTCAGAAGTATAAACTGGTCCTTCAGGAACATTTCCGCCGTAGGAGCAGGTGCCATTCACGTGCTGAGCAGCGTCTATCACACTTCCTGTACATGCACCGCTGGTATTTTCATCGAAATGGAAAAGAATTGCGGTAGTTGCATCGGGCGTGAAAGGTTGCTGGGGAGGGTAAAAACGCTGACTATAGCGAATGGAAGTTGACAGGCGTACTTCATCCAGCCAGCCACTGAAAGATGGATATTCGGCCCCGGCATCATGTTTTTCTGCCCCGATTACCAGGTAGGGATCCGCTGGATAGGATGTGTTTCTCCCGTTTCGGTAAGAGATGTTCCCGGTTGGCCCATATCCCTGGCGATCCAGGCCTCCATCTACAAAAATACGGATCAGGCCATCGGATGCGCGGCGGGTAATTGCTACATGATGCCAGACACCATCGGCAACATTGCTTCGACCACACACAGTATTGCCGGAATTCAGACGGGTGATTCCCACGGTGATCTTTCCTTGCGATAAAGAGACCCCCCAGTCCCCGTAATCACCCGGGCCCCAAATATCACGATCAAACAGGATGTTGCCAGTGATCCAGCCATCCTTTACCCCACAGCTGGCGCGGCCGTTGTTTTCACCCGGCAAGGCCCGAAGCCAAAATTCCAGTGTGAAATCCTGGCCCACGTCTGCCGCCGTGGGTGGATCAATTTGAACCAGTACGCGATCGATGCCATTTGTTCCATGACCATAAAAGCGCAAGGAAGCCTGGTTGCCTCCCTGTGCCTGAACCCTGCCAGGGAAGAATGCGGTAAACAGGATGAACACAAACAGAATAGAACGCCACCTCATTTTTCTCTCCTTCGGCTGGTTTGGATCTCGAACGATGGGGTTGAGTATTTACTGATGTTACGCACTTTCCCGTAGCGCGACATTCCCAGCGCTTGTAAATGCGAGATGAATCTCGCGCTACCGCGTAAAGTGAGTTATTTACTGAAGGTTCCCATCAACTCTGCTTGAGCCAGGATGTGCCCTTTCATTGCCTCCAGTACTTGCTTTTTGCTGGCGCCGCTGGAAAGAGGAAGTGTGGTATCCAGCGCGTAGAGACGGAAGAAATAGCGATGTGTCCCCGAAGGTGGGCAGGGACCACCATACCCCAACCGTCCCCAGCTGTTTTTGCCATGCAGGCTGCCATCTGGCAGGCTGGCTTCGGCAGGGATAGCCTCCGGCAGGCGGCGAACACTGGCCGGAATGTTATAGAGCACCCAATGATCCCATGTGCCGACCGGCGCGTCGGGGTCATCCATGATCAGGGCGAAACTCTGCGTACTAGCGGGCGGATCGCCCCACTCCAGGGCGGGAGAAATATCTCGCCCGCGGCAGGAATAAGTAACCGGGATGGGTTGCCCAGCGCCAAACGCAGGGCTACTCAGGGTCATGTTCATGGTTTCCTCCGTTTCCTGGTTGGGTTGGCTTAAGCTACTCTCGCTGACGGCGATGTTTTTTGCCCTGAGCGGGGCGAATAAGGCCACCCCAGCCAGACAAATGAACAGGGATAGGATAAGTAGCAGAGCAGTCAGCAACAGTTTTGAAAAAGCGGGTTTTTGCATGAAACCTTCCTCAGGCAAGGTCTATCCGCTGAACGCCATCGAATTGGAGGATAAAGTCCGGGCCAAAGAGGCGGCCAGGGGTCTGGAATCCCGGCTTGAGGTCCCCGGCGAGGATGCGCTGCACAATGGTGAGAGTGGTTTGACTGGTGAGAATATCCCTCGGGGGTTTGCAAGCGCGTGATGGCGCGTCTTCCCTGGTCATCATTCACTTCGCCCAACAGAATGGAGAGCCCCTTTTGTCGCTGTGGTGCGGAGGGGCCCGCCGGTAGAAAAGTATCCACCATCCATTTTAGCAAGGTTTTCGACGTGCGGGTGTAAAGCAGAGGGCCGAGCCAGCGACTGAGAGACATGAAGTCAATGGCGCGGCGAGGAAAGGCCATATAAGTTTCAACGTTGGGAATGCCCGTGCTGTAATAGGCTGTGGCCACATCGCCCCAGCCAATGGAAACCGTGGTCACCGGGCCGCGCCCGAAGTCCACTTTTTTTACGTTCCAGGCTGGCGGCACAGAGACGATCTGTCCGTTCCGGCGGATTCGTCCCTGGCGATGCAAATTTTCGATGGCCGATTTGACTGTGCCGCGTGAAACCCCGGCTCCTACCCCATGAATGCAAAGGCGTAAATGGGTGGCAGTAGGCAGGCGCTGTTTCAGGTGTCCGCTCAAACAGTCGCTGGGCGCAACATCGAAGCCAGCCCCCGGCAACAAGGTGATGCCGGCCTGCTGGGCCTGCGCATCCAGGCTGGCCAGAGCCTCGAATTCCTCGATCTCGCCACTGATGTCAATGTAGTGCTTGTGGGTACGCAAACAGGCCATAACCATCGGTCGAAAGGTGTGGACAAATGGGCCGGCGCAATGCAACACGGCTTCCACTTCTTGCAAGGCAGCCTCCAAGGCGGTTATGTTGCTCAAATCGAAAGCGCGGTAGGGCAGGTGATAGATTTTCAGGCGGCGAAGCCATCTCCGCGCACATCCGGGGGACGGCTTCAGCGGCCTTTTTGGCTGCCGAAACCGTGCCACCCAGACAGTAATATCGCGCTCCGCGTAAACGTCTGCGCTTCAGCGGCCTTTTTGGCTGCCGAAACCGTGCCACAAGCCAGGGGGTTTGCAACAAAGCGTTTTTTCGCTCCATTCGCGTCATTCGATGCTAACTCTTTTGCACCATTCGTGTCATTCGATGCTAACTCTTTTGCACCATTCGTGTCATTCGATGCTACAATTTTTTAGCAAAATGTACCAGGCGCTCCATCTCTTTGTAACCCATCTTCAAGTGGGCAGCAATACTCAGCTCGTTTTCCAGCCAGGTATCCGAAGCCATCTCCTGATACCCCCTTTCCCGTGCCCAGGCTTCAGCGGCCTGCACCAGAGCCTTACCGATGCCCTGACCGCGAAACGCCTCCTCCACAAACCAGCCCTCGATATAACCTACCGGACTGGTTTCACAACCATCGGCATATTTGCGAGTGCCGGCCTCCACAAAACCTACCAAGCGACCATCGGGTAGTGCGGCCACAAAAACCGCCTGCTGCGGGTCAGAAAGCATTCCATCCAATTCCGGTTCGAAACCTTCAGCGGTGGCATACGTCCACAAAAGCAGACGCATTCGCAACCATTCCGCCTTATCTGCTGCCGTAGCGCGTCGAATCATGATCTCCATAAGCCTATACCGACAGGGCAAGCCATTCAGGCTTGCCCTGTTTTGAGTTTATTCCTTGTTACGTTTTGCCAGCTGATGATCAAGCATCAGCAGAGCCGTGCCACGCTCCTCGATCAGCTTAAGATGTGCCACCAACTCGGCGGCGTTTTTCTCCTCCTCCACCTGCTCTGTGATAAACCATTGCAGCATCACCTGTGCCGGATAATCCTTCTCCTTCAAAGCCAATTCATACAAGGCATTGATCGAAGCCGTGACTTTCGCCTCATGAGCAGCCACCTCCTCGGCCACCTCCAACGGCGAGGTCCAGTCCGTTTTTGGCGCCTCAATCGCCTTCAACACCACCTGCCCGCCTCGCTCCAGAATGTGATTATAAAACTTCATCGCGTGCTCCTGCTCCTCCCCAGCCTGCACGCGCATCCAATGAGCGAAACCGGGCAAATTATGACTCTCGAAGTAGGCTGCCATCGAAAGATACAGATACGCCGAAAACAGTTCCTTGTTGATTTGTTCGTTCATTGCTGTTTGGACTGCATTTGTGATCATACGTACCTCCTTGAACTCATTATACAATCATTTGAGCAAAGGAAGCGCCAGACGGATCCCCCACGCCAGCAGCCCAATCCAGGCGAGAGCGATTCCCGCCGCGCCGAACCACCCCACGCTTCGCCGCGGACCCCGGGCCTGGCGCGCCGATTCTCGGGCCTCAACCAACACTTCAGCCGGAATCAACCGAATCGCCAGCGCCAATCCTGTTGGCGTGATCAGCAAGTCATCCAGGTAGCCCAGGACCGGGATGAAATCGGGGATGAGATCAATCGGGCTGAACATGTACGCCACCACAAACCAGATCACTGCCCTGGCATACCAGGGCGTGCGCGCATCGCCCGCTGCCAGGTAGATCGCCATGGCCTCGTTTTTCAGCGCGCGGGCGCGAGAGCTCAACCAGGGAAACATCTTCAGACTTATTTCCAAAGACCCAATTCTCTTTTGCATCGAACTTTCCCCAATTCCCCAAGAAAATTCACCTCATTCTGCCTCGGTTTCGCAACCAGGCCAACAACTTTTCAGTGGGCCAGCAATTGATCACATCCTCCGGAGTCAACCAGGCGCGACGAGCGATGGCCACGCCGTAAAATAACAAATCAAAATCGGCCTCCGAATGCGCGTCGGTGTTGATACTCAAGGGAATGCCCATCTCTTTGGCGCGGCGCGCATACACATCGTCCAGGTCGAGGCGGGAGGGGTGGGCGTTGATCTCCAGAGCGACGCCGGATTCGGCCGCGGCCTGGAGAACTGCCTCCATGTCCAGGTCGGCCCCCTCCCGATCGGGGAAGAGACGCCCGGTAGGGTGACCGATGATGTCCACATGGGGGTTGCGAATCGCCCGAATCAACCGCTGGGTTACCTTTTCGCGCGGCTGGCGCAAACTGGTGTGCAGCGAGGCCACCACCAGGTCGAGCGTGGCCAGAAATTCATCCGGGTAATCCAGCGAACCATCGGCTTTGATTTCCACCTCGGTGGCATGTAACACCAGAATGCTGTCGCCCAATTCCTGCTGAATCTGGCGAATCTCAGCAGCCTGTTTTTGGTGATCTTCCATGCTCAGCCCGCCGGTGATCCCCAGGCTGACCGAGTGATCGGTGAAGGCGATGACGCGCATACCCCGCCGGGCGGCGGCGCGTGCCATTTCGAGCATACTTAATTTGCCATCGCTCCAGGTGGAGTGAGTTTGCAAATCGGCGTGAATGTCGCCGATTTCAATGAGCCGTGGCAGTTGACCGGCGCGGGCTGCCTGCACTTCGCCGCGATCCTCACGTAGTTCAGGCGGAATCCAGGGTAATCCCAGGTGCTGATAGACTTCTTCTTCGCGAGCGCAAAGAATTTCCTCCCCCGTGTCCAGGCGGGTCAGGGCATGTTCGGAAAGGGAAAATCCCCGTTCCAGTGCCAGCTGGCGCAAAGCCACGTTGTGATCTTTGGAGCCGGTGGCGTATTGCAGGGCAGTGCCAAAGCGTTCGGGTGGATGTACCCATAGCTGCGCTCGAATCCCATCCTCAAACTCGATGCTCGATTTGGTCTCACCCTGGCCAAGCACTCGACGTACACCGGGCAGGTGGATGAACGCCTCCATCACCGCTGCGGATTCGGATGCCGCGACCAGGATGTCCAAATCGCCAATGGTGGGGCGCATACGGCGCAGGCTGCCGGCTGGCTCTACGGCAATCACGCCGGGGATGGCTTGGAGGGTGGCGATGATTTGTTGCGCGAGGGGGTAGGCGCGCCCCAGCGGAATCCGAGCGGAGCGTCGCGCCAGGGAGGCAATTCCATCTAAAATGGCGGCTTCAGATTTGGCACCCATGCCCGGCAGGTTACGTATTTTCCCGGCACGTGCAGCGGCTTCCAGCTCGGGCAACGTG
>JBMFPJ010000062.1:0-8309 GCA_049969175.1 Anaerolineae bacterium
GTCGCGCTACAAAATCTTCGCGGTTGTGATAGCTTTTCAAGAGCAATTCTATAAAAGTCAGAGAGCGCTCAGCTTCCAATAACCGCGATTGTAATAGACCAATGGTTGGTGGTCACTATTTTCACTATGAACGGCCATGACTTCGGCCAGGAAGAGAGTATTGGTGCCTGCCTGGATGGTTTGTACTATGCGGCAATCCAGGCTGGCCAGGCCGCCCTTCAGCACTGGCGCACCGGTGACCAGGGTTTCGGTTTCCAGGCCGGCCAGACGGTTCTCCTCGGCCGCCACTCGTCCGGCAAAACGCTCCGAGAGCTCTTTTTGCTCCGCGCTCAAAATGGTGACGCCAAATGCTCCAGCCAGTGAAACCAGCCGATGGGTGCGAGTGGTCGTTTGTAAAGAAACGCTAATCAATGGCGGCTCGAGTGCCACGGATGTGAAGGAATTGATGGTCATACCGTGCCGTTCATTGCCATGTGCAGCCGTGACAATAGCCACGCCGGTCGTCCAGGCGCGCATCGCCTGCCGCAAAATCTCAGAAGTGAGGGTCATTACGTTCGTCTCCGTAGGTTTTCATCATACTGTTGAGGAAAAGGGACGTCAAGTCAGAAATTCATCACTTTGAACAAACGTAGGACAGGCTTTCCAGCAACTGTACAGGGGCAAGCCCCTACTTTTCAACCAATCTGGGCGGTGAGTATCTCCATAGCCAGGTCGAGTGTGTATCGGCTGGTTTTCACCCCCTCATCGAGTTCGAGCAATCTATGATAGATGGCTTCCAGTACGGGCATGGTGAAGCGCGTGGCCTGCTGATAGGCCTTTTCCACCGAATAGGGCGACTCATGAATGGCCTCTTTGGCATCTTGCAGGCTTCCGCCGCCGTCCATCACCTCCCGTGCCAGCAGCAAGAGCCGAAATTGGCGAATCACCATGCCCCATAACGAAAACCAATCTTCGCTTTCCAGCAGGCGATGGAGTAAGGCCTGTGCCCGCTTCCCGTTGCCCTGGGCCAGCGCATCCACAAAATCGAATACGCTTTGTTGCGCGGTGAGTATGGTCACGGTTTCTACATCTTCCACGCGTACCGGCCGCGCCCAGTTGACATAGGCCAGCACTTTGGCGATCTCTTGGGCTGCCTGGCGTGTATCCGTACCGACCATTTCCGAAAGGCGGGCGGCTGCGCTTGGCTCCATGCTGCCGCCCTGGTGTTTGGTTTCGGTGAGAATCCAGGCGGTCATCTCTTTGGGGCGTGGCAACATAAATGCCTGAGTCTGAATCAGCGCCGGATGTTTTTGGGCCCACTTCAGCAGCCAGTGTTTTTCGCTTTCTTTCGGTTCGAGCGTCTCATAGATTACCAGCAGAGTGGTCGGAGGCACTTTTTCTAAAAATTCCAGAAAGCGTTTCTGAGTGGCTGGGGTGGTGTAGCGCGCTGAGGGGTTGGCCAACAACACCAGTCGCCGCTCTGCGAGGAAAGGCATGGCGTTGATCGCATTATTCAGGTCATCCTCGCTCATGTTGCGCGCTTCCAGCCGTGCTGTGTTCATGGATGCGCTGGTGGGGTCGGCGAAGATCTCGCTCAGCTGGTGCAAGCGACGCGAGATGGCGTATTCATCGTTGCCGAAAAGAAAGAGAATGGATGAATTTGTTATCATCAACAGGTTAACTTCGCGTGAACACGTAATGTGCCGGATAGCGACCGCCCCAAACCGGCTGCACCTCCACGATTTGCAGATTCCCCATGTCTGCCTCGGTCGTGACTTTGGCCTGGAGCGCCGGCCCAAGCGGTTGACTCACCAACAGGCCGAGCAGAGCCAGAGCCAGCGCCAGGAGCAGCAGCCCCCAACGTGACCACCTCGCGCGCGAGCCGCGCAGCGGTAGCCAGGCCAGCGTTCCGCTTAGCAGCACGCTGGTTGCCAGATTGGTGCCGCAGCCAGGGTGAATGGCCAGCTGCCGTTCGCCAGAGCGTAGCCGGGCCAGTGCCTGATGCGCGGCCAGGGTGACCTCCTCGGTCGAGAAATTTCCCAGGATGAAGAAGCCGGTCGGGTTGGAGTGCCCGGCCATGTGACGTTCAGGAGATCTGCTGGCCAGCACGTGTAACGTGGCGTGTTCCAGAGCGTGATTACGGCGAGTTTCCAGAATCAAAGGTAAGTTTAGAAGCATAGAGTGATTATACTGCCTGAAAGTTTTTTACCACACGGCGTAAATGGTCACGATGCCCTGCTGGAAGACCGGGCGCAGATAACGGATGAATTTTGTTTCCTGGAGCGAATAGGTGGAGCGCTCCAGACCGCCGATGATGACATAGCGGATGTTGTATTTTTGCAAAATCGAATAAGCCGTTTCCCAATCGGGGGTGGTGTAGAGCAGTTCAATATCTGCTTGCCGTGAGCCCTGCTCGGCGTAGCCCCCGCGCCATTGTGATTCGTGCCCCGGCCAGCCCAATACCGTCGGCAGGCCGGTGTAGGTGGAAAAGCGGGCATATTGACTGTAACTTCCGCCCACGGCCTCCGCAAGGATACCATCGGGAGCGGAGCGCAACCACTCGATGGCCGCAGCCTCGTCGGGGTTTTCGCGTTGGAGGCGGGCAAAGTCATCCAGGGTCCAGCCAAAAGGAGGATGGAAGCCGTTGGTTTTGGTCCATTCGCCCATTACGGGATAGGTCAGCGCGGCGAGGAGCAACACTGCCAGGCCGGTGCGGAAGAGCACCTCGGCAATGCCACGCAGATTGCGCAGCAGCAGGGCGACTGCAAAGGCGGCGGCCAGGCTCCACAATTGCCAGGCCTGGTAGTAGAACTTGAAGATGGTGTTGATGCGGTAGCCAAACTGGTCGCGCAGATAGACAAAATCAGGGGTGATGACCAGCAGGGCAGCCAGAGCGATCATGAGGAAGATGAAGGAGGTAGCGCGCGGTCCGTCGCTGGGTTCTCTCTGCTTGATGGCGGCCAACAAGAAGGCCAGCGCCGGGGCAAGGACGGCCAGCAGGGTGAGCAATCCGCCGATGTAACTCAGGCGCCGCAGGCTGGCAGCGCGGAACATCTCGCCCAGGCTGGTGACGCCTTGTGAGCTCAGCACGCTTTGGGCCAGGTCGGAGCTGAAGATCAAAACGAGCCAGGAAAGCAGCCAGGAGAAGGCCCATAAGAAGAGGGTCATGCCGCCTGCCAGGAGGAGGGCGTTTTTCCCATCGGCGGGGAGACGCTCGGCATGGCGAAGGTAAACGAAATAGGCGAATAAGGGCAGCAAGAGCGGGGCAAACATGACCCACAAGTGAGCGCCTCGGGTGGGGGTGACCAGATTGGGCAGGATGCCGCCTAGCTGGGAGGAGAATCCGGCGTAGAAGGGCAGGTAGAGGAGGATAGCAAGAGCGCAGAGAGGGAGGGCCAGTAAAATTACATCCCACAGGCGTTGTTCGCTCCAGCCGGCCTGGCGAGTGCGTAGAAACAGGTAGGCGCTCAAAATCAGCACCGCGCCGATCAAAATATCCCAGGTGTTGAGGAAAGCCAGGCCACCAAGGACAAGGGAGGCGAAGAAAAAGTCGAGGGGGGCGAGATGTATTTTCAGGCCGGCCAGGCTCAGGGTCCCGCGTGAAGCGCCGAGATAGAGGTTGAGAGCTACCGCAATGGCCAGGAGTCCAAAAGGCAGGGCCAGCACGTGGGGATGCAGGTCGGCATGAAGAAATGAAAAGAAGGGGAATTCGTCAATGACTTCGAGGGGGTTGCCGCGCAGGTCGTAATCCTGGACGACGCGGGAGGCGCGCCACCACCAAAGGTAGCGGTCGGGAAACCAGCCGAGGGGTTGAGCGGGGGGCTGGCTGAGTTCTTTCATGTCCAGCCATTTCCAGAAGGTGGAGGTGGCGCTGCCATCGGGTTGGAATTGCCAGAACAGGCCGGCGCGATGCAGGATTTCGAGAAAGCCCTCCAGGTTGGAGACGAGCAAGAAAAAGAGGGGGGCTAGCAGGGGGGTGGCAAGGGAGAATTTTTGTTTGTGAGCGGTGAGTAGATTGAAGAGGATGCCATAACTGCCGATTGCGCTCAGGCCAAAGATCAGGGCGGTCATCAGGTTGTGGGCGATGCTGCCGGGGATGTTGCTCAGGCGGGCCAGCATGGCGGTCAGGATGTAGCCGAAGTGGTAGTAGGAGATGGCGTAGCCGGAGAGCCAGGGGTCGCGCGGTGGGAAGGTGGGTGAGCGCAAGATGGCGTTGATGAAGGCCAGTTCCATGGGTTTTTCGGCGGAGTAGAGTTCGGGGTCGCCGGCGCGCAGGAAGGCCAGCAGGCCAAAGGCGGCCAGGAACAGGGCTTCGATGGTGAAAATCAGCCGGGTATTTTCTTTCAGCCAGGGGCGGATTTCGCCAGCATGGCGAGAAAGACTCCACAGACTCAGGCCGAGCAGGATGAGCAAGGCCAGGAGCAGACCGCTCAGGTCGTTTTGTGCCAGGCCAAGGGATGCCAGCAACCAGAAAATGTAGCCCCAGATCAGCAAGCCGGCGGCGCGGCTCAGGCTGTAGCCGCGATCAACCAGGGCCGGGAAAAGTTGCCAGGCCAGCGGGAAGGTCAGCCAGCCGATGAAGGTCACGAGGAAATACCACGAAAGGAAAGGAATCATGTTTTGGGTTACCTGGAAAGGAGTTTGACCATGCGATGATAGCCGCTTTCGTATTGAGCCACTTTTCCGGTGAAGTGGTGGCTGAAGACGATTTGGTAGCCCAAACGCTCGTAGAAGCGAATGGCGCCGGTGTTGTGCTCATCTACGGCGAGGGAACATTTTTGCAGGCCGGCCAGGTGGGCCTGTTCTTCGGCGAAGGCCATCAGCTGTGCGCCGATGCCGCGCCCTCGAAGCGCAGGGAGGATGCCAATGTTGCTGATGTAGTATTCGTCAGCGCGGGCTTCTATGGCGGTTAACAGGGCCAGTGTGCGTTGCAAAAAGGACAGGGTGCGTGACCAGCCGAACAGGGCCGGGAGCTGTCGAAAGAGAGCCAGCTGCAGACGCTTCAGGTCGCGACCGGGGTAGGAGAGCAGCAAACCCGCGGCCTGGCCATCGGCTTCGAGGATGTGAGCAAATTGCCAGGAAAAACGATGCTGGTCGCTTTGAAAGAGACGGGCCAATGCCTGTTGGGGAGAAAGTCGCGGCAGACCAGCGAACAGGTAGTCGGCCATGCCGCCCATGGAGCTTTGGAAAACGGCCACGGCCAGGTCGGTATCGTTGCGTTGAGCGGGGCGGATGGTGAAAGCCGTCATCTTCAGGCCTCGGGCAAGGATGAAAAGCGACCGTCGGCGCCTGGTTGGAAGGGCAAAACGCGCTGGACAGCGTTGAGAGGCAGGGCACTGTAAATGTGGGGGAACAACAGGTCGGCGGGGATTCCTTCGGCGGGGGCGCCGGCAGGAGGCTCCCAGCGCACTTTGTCAGCGAGTTGGGTTTCATCGATGGCCAGTAGAACCAGGTCATGGCGACCGCTATAGAAGGCATTGGCCACTTTCAAAACCTGTTCTGCGGTGGAGCAGTGAATGAAGCCCTCGCTCTCCAGGCTGGGAGCGCGGTAATGACCGCTTTGTTGCGCGGTGTGCCATTCGGTCTGGGTGGTGATGTGGTAAATCATGGCAGGACCTCGTAAATGACGGTATCGCCATCGCGATAGACGGCTTTCCAGTAACGGCTTTCGTATTGGTCGAATTTGGTCAGGCCATTGGGGTAAAGGATGCGTTCAAACTGGCCGACGATGATGTATTTTACGTCATATTTTTTCAGGAAGGCGATGGCTGATTGGATGTCATTGGTGTTGTAGAAGGCGTTGATCTCGTCCACGCGGTCGGTGATCAGCGTGGGCGGGAGCAAGGCGCGCTGTTGCCGCTGATGCCAGTTCCAGCCGACGACGCCGGGCAGACCGGTGTAAATGGTGTAGCGCGTGCCCCAGCGATATTCGCTGACGTTGGCCTCCACGATCACCGGCGAACCCTGGACGTGGTCTTGCATCCAGCGGATGGCGCGGTAATCCTGGCTCAGATCCATGGTCTGGCCATCCCACAGCTGGGCGTATTTCATATAAGTCATGCTATCCAGGGTGAGGGGCACATCCGGCGCCATGCGGTCGGCGATTTTATCGGAGGTAGCGGTGACGGTGAAGAGCAGGGCGCCGCCCAGCAACAGGCCGGCTCCGCTCTGGAAAAAAGAGCGCCAGCGCGGTGACCAGTGAGGCAGCTCGGGCAGCAACCAGCCAAAGGCCGCCGCCGCGCTGACTGCCAGTAACACCCAGGCCTGCAAGTAAAACTTGAATACGGTGTTCATGCGACCGATGTCGCCGCGCACTACCACCACTTCGACCACGATGGTAATTAGCAGGGCAGTGCCCACCCAAAATAGCACCAGTCGTTTTTCATCTTCCAACTTGGGGCGCAGAAGCAAAACTCCAGCCCAAACTGCCAGCGGCAATGCCAGCCAACCAATTTGGACCTGACGCAGCGCCAGGTAAAACAATGTGGCAATCAACCCGGCCAGAGCAATCTCGATCAGCAGCGTGTAGCGACGCAGACGCCACAGCGCCGAGGCTGGCGTGCTGGCCATCCACTGGCGCGTCTCCCAGGCCATCCAACACACAAGCACAAACAGAAACACTCCCCAGTGGGTGAGATACGACCAGATTGGCGTGTGCGAACCTTTCCACGGATCGATTGCGCCGTAGGCCTGGCTATACCAGTAGCGATACGGCTCATACAGGACATACGAAAGCCCCACCAGCAAGAGAAGATTTCCTCCCACCCAAAGAACACGTCGGATGAGGGGCGAGAGGCCGGGCAAAAAGCGGAAATGATCCGTTTTGCCGTAGAACCACAGCACAAACCCCAGAGCCACGACGGCAATGCCGAGATACGTGTAAATATCCGAAAGATTGGTGGGGTACAGTGCACCTAATACCAGCCCGCCCAGCGCAAAAGATGCCGTCCACTCGGCGCGCTGGAGCCGCGCCCGCGATTTGATCAGCGCCAGCGCCCAGGCCAGGGTGAGCAGGGCAATCGGGATGACGATCATGTGGGCGTGCAGGTCGCTATACAGGAAGGTGAAGAACGGGAATTCGGTAATCGGCTCCACGTCGTTCGGGGCCGGAATCACCCGGCTAGGAAACCAGTACCAGTCCCCCCGTCCGAAGGGAAGCGGAGCACCGCCGAGCGCCAGGAAGAAGCCGCGTAGGGCCCAAATCCAACGTTGCACCACGTTGGCCTGGTCAATCACCCCGCCTGGCGCAGCCAGCCGCTGAAAGCCCTGGAAGAGCATTCGCAGCGTGCCCAGGTTACCGGCGACCACCATCAAAATGGCTGCTGCCAGCCCGCTGGCCAGCGGTTGAAGTGGGTCGGTCGCTTTTGAGCGTTCTACCAGATTCCAGGCGATGGTAAACGCGCCCACCGCCACCAGAGCAAACAGCGTGGGCAGAATGAAGTTGTACGCAATCGAAGGCACAATCCCCAGCAACTTCACCGGCGTGCCCACCAGCACGAAGCCATAATAGTAATAATTGATATATCCGCCAGCAAACCAGGGATCATACGGCGGGAACGACGTGCTTTTCAAAATGGCATTGAAATACGAGAAATCCATCGGGCGCTCACCGCCTTTGGCTGGATGCCACAAGTCGGGGTTGCCAAGGCGGATGAGCAAATCGAACAGGAAGAAGGCCAGGAAGATGCCCTCGACCAGCAGGTAATAGCGCCGATTGGCTTGCCACTCGCCGCGGAGTTCTTCCCGGCGCATCCAACCGAGACCCAGGCCGGATACCGCCATCAGGCCGAACGCCAGCCCGATGCTCAGCCGCGTGTAACCCAGCCCCAATGAACCGCTCATCCAGGAAAGGTAAGCCAGCACGAGCAAACCCACGGCGCGACTGAGAGGATAAGCCCTGGCGCCCAGGCCGGCAAAGGCCAGGCGGGTGAGGGGAAAGGCGGCCAGCCCCAGGATGAAAATGAAGCCATACCACAGGAGCAATCCCAGGACAGGATAGGCGTTTTGCACCCAGTCGTAACTGAAAAGCTGCGACCAGGTCCCCCCGGCACGTTGGGCCGCCAGACGCTCAGGTGGCAGCATCAAATCTTTGTAACGGCTGGCCTGCCGCGGGGTGAGATGCACCACATGACTCAAATCCACCGCGCCGAGGATGGCCTGCACGCGGTTGGGGCTAAAATCGGCTCGCTTTTGGAAGATGAATACTTTGGGGTGGTCATAAAAGGTGAAGGCCTCTTCAGCTGCCTGATCATTGATCAACAGCGGACCCAGGCGGGGATAATCCTCGAAGACAGCCACCAGCTCAAAGCCCAGGTTGCCGTGGAACATGC
>JBMFPJ010000063.1:0-8196 GCA_049969175.1 Anaerolineae bacterium
GGCGCCACTCGCAATGACATTTGCAATCGTTTTTTCTCTATGGCTGAATAGTTACGAATTTTCTCGAATTTCTCAAAGAAAATTCGCGGCATTCGTGCCATTCGATGCAGAATCAGTGATTACAAATAATGACTGGTAAAAAGCAGGTAATGATAAAATGCGGCAGAAGGCAACATGAATGAACAACCGCTAGCAGGCCAGAAAATTCTCATCACTGGGGCAGCGCAACGCATTGGACAGGCACTTGCTCTGGCCTGTGCGCAGGCTGGCGCCGATATTTTGCTGCACTATCAACGCTCACAGCAAGCAGCCCAGATCACCGCAGAAGAAATTGCCTCATTTGGGCGGCAAGCCTGGCTATTTCAGGCGGATTTGAGCATTCCAGGGCAAATCGAACAGTTAATTATAAAAGCCAGCTCGCATCGTCCCCTGGCAGCGTTGATCAACAATGCGGCCATTTTCGAGGCTCTTTTGCCAGGCGAAATCACGCTGGCAGAATGGAATCGGCACTTGGCGATTAATCTCACCGCGCCCTTTCTGCTCAGCCAGGCCTTTGCCAATTCGCTGAGCGATGGCAGAGCAGGGCGTATCATCAACATTTTAGACTGGCGCGCCCTCCGCCCCGGGGCAGATCACTTTCCCTACACCATCAGCAAAGCCGCTCTGGCCGCCCTGACCCGTTCGCTGGCCGTTGCCTTTGCGCCGCGCATCACCGTCAACGGGTTGGCGTTGGGTGCCATCCTCCCCCCTTCTGATGGCGGCAACACCCCGGAAATCCTCAAGACGATCCCTGCTCAACGCTGGGGAAAGTTAAACGAAGTCACACAAACATTGCTTTTTCTTTTAACTGGCCCGACGTATATCACCGGCGAAATTCTCCACGTAGATGGAGGCCGACATTTAATCTAGGAGAGCACATGGACAAAGTTTTCATCAAAGACCTGCTGGTACGTGGCATCATCGGCGTGAACGACTGGGAGCGCGACAAGCCGCAAGACATTCTGATCAACATCACCGTCCTCACCGATACCCGTCGCGCCGCACTGAGCGACGATTTGAGCGATTGTGTAGATTATCGAGCGCTGGCGAAAAAAGTCCAGGCACATGCTGAAAGTGCGGCGCGTTTCACCGTGGAAGCGCTGGCGAATGATCTGCTCAAAATTTGCTTGCAAGAGAAAGGGGTAGAAAAGGCAATCGTGCGCGTCGAAAAGCCGGGGGCAGTGCGCTTCGCTGCCTCGGTGGGAGTAGAAGTCGAGGCCAGTCGAAATGGGTGAGCAACATCAGGCTTATCTCAGCCTGGGGTCAAACATCAGACCAGCATTTTACCTGCCGCGCGCTATCGAGATGTTGAAACAATACGGGCAGGTAACGGCAGTTTCTTCGGTTTGGGAAACTCTGCCAGTCGGCTCAGATGGCCCTAATTTTCTGAACGCCTGTGTTTGTTTTGTAGGGAAGTATTCGACGCCAGTGGAATTGAAGGAAAAGGTAATTCGTCCGATTGAAGCAACACTGGGACGCGTGCGAGGCGCTAATAAGTATGCGCCTCGCACCATTGACCTGGATATTGTGCTCTTCGATAGTGAGCCAATCAACATCCCTTTTTGGGAATATGCCTTCATTGTGGTGCCCCTGGCGGAATTGCTACCAGAGACTGCCCACCCGACTCGTACAAGCACGCTGCGTGAAGTGGCGCAGCAAATGCAAATCGAAACCTGGATGCAAAAACGGCACTGGCCCAACCTCAGCTAAGTTCACAGTTGCAAGGGGGTCGCGCCGCGCGAAATGTTATCCAGAAATTCCTGGCGGGTGGCCAGGTTGGCACGAAAAGCACCATGCATCGCCGAGGTGGTCATACGGGCATCGTGTTTTTTCACGCCGCGCATCATCGAGCAAAGGTGCATAGCCTCCACGACCACGGCCACACCCTGCGGCTGGAGCAGATCGCGCAGAAAATCAGCGATCTGCCGAGTCATTCGCTCCTGCACCTGCAATCGGCGAGCATACATATCTACAATGCGGGGGATCTTCGAAAGGCCAAGCACTTTGCCATTGGGAATGTAGGCCACATGGGCACGACCAATAAAGGGCAGCATGTGATGTTCGCACAGGCTGTAAAATTCAATGTCACGCACGATGACCATCTCATCGTATTTGACGTCAAACAGCGCGCCATTGACGATCGCCTGCGGGTCCATGGTGTAACCGCCCAGTAATTCAGTAAACATGCGGGCCACGCGACGGGGGGTCATCACCAGGCCCTGGCGTTCGGGGTTTTCGCCCACCGCACGCAAAATTTGCAGCACCGCCTGCTCAATGGCCGGGCCATCCATGCCGGACTCGGTGATGGATTGATCAGTCAGGTCATCATCAAAATCTATTACGGTCATCCTTTACTCCGAAAAAACTGACCCAGCTTTTGCTGGGCCAGCAAACTCTGGCGAAGTAATGTGTTTAGCCGATTTCAGGTTCGATCAAGCCGTAGCTTCCATCACGGCGACGATAAAGGACATTGATCTTGTTGACATCGGCATTATAGAAGATAAAGAAGTTGTCATGTTCCAAAAGTTTCATTTGTTCCAGGGCTTCGGCTTCATTCATGGGCAAAAGGGTAAATTTTTTGCGACGGGCGATAACAGGTTCGAGTTCTTCCTCTTCTTCTACCGGCAAAGGTTCAAGCGGCACAACTTCAGCGGCAGAGCGGCTATCCCCGCGACCATGGTAATGCTTTCCTTTGTACCGTTCGATCTGGCGTTGCATTTTATCCAGTGAGGTATCAAAGGCAGCGCGGATGTCATCGGCGCGCTCTTCGGTGCGCAGGATAAAACCTTTGCCGCGCACAGTGATTTGGGCCACGTAGCGGTCAGTGGCACTACGCGCCGATTTGACAAATGAGAGTTCCACCCTGGTTTCTTCAATGGAGGGCAGGTAGCGGTCGAGTTTTTCGGCTTTTTTCGTGACGTATTCTTCGAGCCGCTCACCCATGTTGAGATTACGTGCCTGAACTTCCACTTTGTTGGACATAGGTCCTCCTGTTTGGATGTTGTTCACGAACACGCTCGCGCTCCATCAGGGAGGCGCGAGCAACGGTCAACGCATACACTTGTTTTGCACCGGCGGAAAGTAGCGCTTCGGCGGCGGATGCCAGAGTTGCCCCCGTTGTTGCGACGTCGTCCAGCAATAAGACGTTGCGGCCCAGCACTTTTTCTTTCATACCCCGAAACACTCCACGCACATTTTCACGCCGTTCGTCCCTTGTCAGGCCGACCTGGGAGCGGGTGTTACGCCAGCGAACCAGGGCGGAAGGAATGTAGGACAGTCCTAACGCCAGTGCCAGTGGACGCGCGATCAATGCAACTTGATTATACCCGCGTTCTTGCAAACGGGCTTGGCTGAGGGGGATAGGAACAATCATTTCCACTGGCCAATCCAGGCTTTGGACGAATTCCAGCATTTGCTGAGCCAGGGCATCGCCCAGGCCAAGATCGCGGCGATATTTCAGACGATGCAGGGCATCCCGCAGCGGGGATGCGAAGAGCGCCCAGGAGCGGAGGGAACGATAGGGAGGCGGATCCAGTTCACAGGTCTGGCAGGAAGCGCCGCGCAGGAGGGGGCGGCCACACGTCTGGCAATATTCTCCTTCGATTCGGCGGACCCGTTGCTGGCAATCTGTACACCAGCGAGCACCAAGTTTTCCGCAGCCGCCACATACCGGCGGGAAGAGCAGGTCAATGCTGTTCCAAAGGAGGCGGTAAGCCTGGTAGGTAAGGGGAAATTGAGCCATGTTGTGCAGGTATGTGTTGAGAACACAGACTCGCCCAATGGCGAGGTGTTTGGGGATGGCGCGCCAGATAGTTTTAGAAAAGGTTGCCCAGGGAATTCATGATTTGAATGCCCGCGGGGGTGAGGAGAATGATGAGGATGGCAGGGAAAGTGATCAGGGCCATGGGGATGATCATTTTGATGGGTGCCTGATGTGCCAGTTCTTCAGCGCGCTGGCGTCTTTTCACACGCATTTGTTCGGATTGAATGCGGAGAACTTTGGCCAGGCTGACGCCGAGCATTTCGCTTTGGATGACGGCGGCAATGAAACTGGTCATTTCGGGGATGCCGATCCGTTCGGCCATATCACGCAGGGCATCGCGGCGCGCTTTGCCCAGCTGAATTTCGCGAATGGCGCGTAAAAAGGCGATGGAGAGGTGATTTTCCCATTTTTCGGCGACTTTGGACATGGCGGCTTCGAAGCCCAGCCCGGCTTCTACGCAAATGGTGAGGAGATCTAGGGCGTCGGGCATGGCCTTGCGGATGTCGTTTTGTCGGCGATTGATCTGGCTTTGTAGCCAGAGCTGAGGGAAAAGGAAACCTAAAACAGTAAAAAGTACAACGACCAGGGTCGTCCTCATCAGGGGCCATTTATTGGGGGAGAGGAAGGCAACCAACAGGAGCAAACCGCCAAAAACAAAGGCCACCACAAAGCGGGAGGCGAGAAAAGTGGCAGCGTCTATACGACCAGGGTTGCCGGCTAGTTCCAGTTTACGATTGGTCTCTTCAAGAACACTTTGGGGGGTGAAGCGCGCCGAAAGTTCGCCGATCCGTTGCATGATCGGGACAATGACCCGCTGGCTGAAGGGTTGGGAAAGTTCGATTTCTTCGAGGGAAACAATGTCGCCGCGTTGGGTGTACTCAGCCAGGCGGGCTTGCAAGGGGTCTTCCATTTCTTCGTGGCGGGCATAGCGCATGCCCACCACAGCCAGTCCCACTGCCAGCAGAATCAGGACCAGGCCAACAATTATCCAGACGAGCATGTTACACCTCGATATCCGCAATTTTCATCATAATGGCATAGCCTAATACGATCAAAAACAGCACGACAGCCACCTCGATGGCAGTACAGATCACTCCTTTTTGTGTCACGGTGAGCAGGTATTCAGGGTTGATGAACCACAAAATCAACGCCAGGAAAACCGGGATAAGGGATAGAACGGTTCCCGATGTGCGTACCTGAGCAGTCAGAACCCGGATTTCGCCTTTGATGCGCACCCGTTCGCGGATGGTGTAGGAAATCGTTTCGAGGATTTCGGAGAGGTTCCCACCTACTTCGCGCTGGACGTTGATGGCTGTGACAACAAAGTCCAGGTCATCGCTGGGAATGCGGCGCAAGAGGTTGTCCAGGGCGGTTTCCATAGGGATACCAATTTGCATCTCCTGAACGACACGGCGAAATTCATCTGAGATAGGGGAGGGCAATTCGCGGCTTACAGCCTCCATAGCCTGCATAGTGGAATAGCCGGCACGCAGGCCATTTACCATCAGGTTGAGCATGTCAGAGAGTTGATCATTAAAGCGGTTCAGGCGCTTACGTTGCTGACGGCGAACGTAAAAGGATGGAGCGAAAAAGCCAATCACAGCGCCGATCAGAAAAGAAAGGGGTTGGCGGCTCCCCAGCAACCAGGCAATTCCACCGCCCAGGACGGTGGTAATGACGATCAGGACAAGATATTCTGCAACTTTAAGTTTTATATCGGCGCGCGCCAGGTCGCGGGCGATTTTGTCGCCAAAGGATGTTTTTTCGACTCGTTTCGAGACCCAATCGGTCAGGATTGCCCGTTCGGCCTCGCGATTCAAGTCCTTGACGTTTTCTTCGACGTATTGGCCGAGGCGTTCCTCGACGAGAGCGCGCTCGCTGGAAACCGAGACGACAATCCCGATGATCAGGAGAATGATGATGACAAGGCCGCCAACGATGATAATAGTTGCAGACATAGGTCTATCTGTTTAAAGGCATCAGTACCGCCGACGTTCTCCGATACCAAAGACCGAAGGAGGCAGGTGAATGCCGGCCGCCTCGATTTTTTCCATGAATTTGGGGCGCAGGCCGGTGGGTCGTAGCCGACCAATGATTTGCCCATTTTCGATGCCGGTTTGTTCGAAAACGAAGAGATCCGTCATGGTGATGACATCACCTTCCATGCCGCTCACTTCAGTGATGTGCGTCACCTTACGCGTGCCATCACGCATGCGTTCTTGATGGACAACCAGGTCGATCGCCGAGGAAATTTGTTCGCGGATGGCGCGCGAGGGCAGGTCCATGCCAGCCATCAGGGTCATCGTTTCAAGACGCGAGAGGGTATCACGCGGGCTGTTGGAGTGGAGGGTGGTCATCGAGCCATCGTGACCGGTGTTCATGGCTTGTAGCATATCGAGCGCGGCCTCATCACGAATTTCGCCGACGATGATGCGGTCAGGGCGCATACGCAGGGCATTGATCACCAGCTGGCGGATGGTGATTTCGCCGCGCCCTTCAATATTCGGTGGGCGAGACTCCAGAGTAACCACATGTTCCTGGCGCAGCTGCAATTCTGCTGCGTTTTCAATAGTGACAATGCGTTCATCTGCCGGAATGAAGCTGGAAAGGATATTTAAAAGAGTGGTCTTACCAGAGCCAGTACCGCCGGAGATGACGATGTTGAGTCGGGCTTCCACACATGCTTTTAGAAATTGCAAGGCTTCGGGGGTAATCGAGCCAAATTGAACCAGTTGTTCAACAGTAATTGGGTTACGAGCGAATTTACGAATGGTCAGCACCGGACCGACCAGGGAGATCGGAGGAATGACCGCATTGACACGAGAGCCATCGGGTAAACGGGCATCAACATAGGGACTGGATTCGTCAATGCGGCGGCCCAAGGGAGCCACAATGCGTTCAATGATGCGCATTACGTGGTCGTCGTTTTCAAAGGTGATCGGCACGCGGTGAATTTTGCCTTTACGCTCGATATAGATGTTCTTTGCCCCATTGACCATGATTTCTGTAATGGAGTCATCTTCCAGGAGGGGTTGAAGCGGACCAAAGCCAAGGATTTCTGCCGCGATTTGTTCAAAGAGGCGTGCCCGTTCTGGGCGAGAGAGAACGATGTTCTCTTCGCTTAGAATTTGCTCAAAAAGTTCCTGAATTGTGCGACGGACTTCGTCTGTTTTTGAGATGTCCATCGAGGGGTCCAGCTCAGCCAGCAAGCGGTTCTGGACGCGCGTTTTCAAGTCAAAGTAAGAACCGGTTTGCGGTGAAGTAATGGGTGCATTAACCCGACGGGCCTGCAACGAAGAAAGGCGGGAGCCATCACCGCTGCTTCCCTGCCCTGTTCCGCCAGTTTGGGGGGCAGGCAAAGAACCCTGTTGTCCTTGTTCAATTCGTTTGAGCAGTGACATATCCAACTCCTTTAACGCCTGTTATCCATTTCCTCGGCTTCCAGGGCCGTGAGGCGGGCACGAACGGCTTCGGCCAGAGAAAAGATACCCCGCGAAACCGGATGTGATTTATTTCCCAGGATAAAAGGAACCCCTTTGTTCACCGAAGGAAGCACAAAGCGCTCATCGGTAGGAATGACCGCTCCTACTTCCTGCTTGAAGTTCTCCCCGATTCGCTGCGGTGTAATGGAAATTTGTCGGTCGTATTTATTAATGGCCAGGACAATCCGTTCTTTAGGAACACCCATGGTGTGCATCAAATCCAGGAACAAACGCGCATTTTTAATAGCGGGAATATCTTGGGTTGTAACCAATACAATAATATCGCTGGCATCTAAAGCCGCCAGGGTAACATCGGTCAGAATAGGCGAGCTATCTACTACAAGATAGCCATAAAGCGCCTTCAAATGCTCCAACACTTTTGAGAACTGATCTGCCGAAACTTTTTCGGCAAGCTCGGGGCGTTGAGGTGCGGCCAGCAGGTGAACACCAGATGCCTGGTGTTTAATCATGATTTCTTCAATGGTCTGCGGGTCCAGTTCGGTGATGCGCGGGGCCAATTCCAGAATGGTGTTTTTGCCCTGTTCATTCAAAAATACAGCGACATCGCCAAACTGTAAGTTGGCATCCACAAGAATAACGCGCGTGTCTTCATTTGAAAGCGCAATCGCCAGATTCACGGCGAGAGTGGTACAACCGGTGCCGCCTTTTGGGCTATACACGGTAATGATTTTGCCCTGGGCATAGGGGATCAATCCTGGAACCGCAGTCATGGTTCCGGTTGGGACCGGAATCCCACGCGGCGGGATGCTTTTGGCCCGCTCATTCCGGGACATTTCCGCGGCGCGACGAATCGCGGAGATTAAGTCATCGCCGGTGGGTGGCTTGGAAAGAAAGTCGCGCGCCCCGGCGAGCATGGCACGGCGCATGTAATTCTGGTCATTTTGTACCGAT